>CAYTWJ010000035.1:0-14775 GCA_964442055.1 uncultured Rhodospirillaceae bacterium
GACGAGCGAGGAGAACGCCGCCGGCAGGTGCCCGAGCGCATAGGCGATCAAGCCCTGGCCGAGCGCATGGCTGAGCCAGGCGAGCGCGATCAACGCGAGCCAGCCCTGCCAGCTGCCGGGCAGCAGCGAATCGCCGGAGATCAGCGCCAGCGGCAGCAGCGCCGCGGCGCTGATCGCGGTCGACCAGAACATCAGCGTGGCGGTGTCGAAACGGCCGCGCAGCTTGGCCACCGCCAGGATGTAGGCGCCGTAGAACAAAGCCGTGACCATGCCGAGCAGGTCGCCGACGACGAAGCGGCTGCCGAGGGCGCGGCTGGCATCGAGCAGCAGCGCGGCGCCGGCCAGCGCCAGCGCCATGCCGAGAAAGTGCGCGCGATCGATGCGCTGGCGCAGGATCGCCCAGGCGCCGGCAGTCACCACGATGGGCGCGAAATTGGCGAACAGCGTCGCGTTGGCCACCGTCGTGTAGACCACCGACAGATGCCAGAAGAAGAGGTCGCCGGCAAAGAGCAGGCCGGCCCAGAGCAGCGGGCGCGCCGCCGCTACTGCCGCGCCGCCCGCCGCGCGCTCCTGCCGGCGCAGCCAGAGCCAGAGCAGCGGCAAGGCCAGCAGCACGCGGTGAAAGCCGGTCGCCGTCGGCCCGAGCTCGGAGAGCCGCACCAGAATGGGCGAGAAGCCGATCGCCACCGCGCCGAAGACCAGCGCGGGCAGGGCCAGGCGGCCGGCCTGGGCGTGGGCTGCAACGGCGACCATGGGCCCCGCTTATAGAGTGGCTCCGATGGCGGCGCCAGCGCGGGAACGTCAAGCCGGCCATGCTTCCGGCAAGCGGCCTTTCGGCTATGATGCGACCCATGCCCGATGCCGCCTGCGCCGACGCCGGCGATCCGCCGCCTTGCCAGATCGTCAACGCGGCCGGCGCGGCGCCGATCCTGCTGGTCTGCGACCATGCCAGCCGAGCGCTGCCGGCGGCTTACGGCCGCCTCGGCCTCGACGAGGCGGAGCTGTGGCGCCACATCGCCTGGGACATCGGCGCCGCCGACGTGGCCGGCCGCCTCGCCCGCCTGCTCGACGCGACGGCGGTGCTGTCGGGCTGCTCGCGGCTGCTGGTCGACTGCAACCGCGCCGCCGACGACCCGACGCTGATCTGCCGCGTCTCCGACGGCACCGTGGTGCCGGGCAACCGCGCGCTCGACGAAACCGAGGTCGCGCGGCGCATCCGGCTCTATCACGAGCCCTATCACGCGGCGGTGGCGGGCGAGCTGGCGCGGCTGGCGGCGCGCGGCGCCGCGCCGGCGCTGATCTCGATCCACAGCTTCACGCCGGTGATGAAGGGCCTCGCGCGCCCCTGGCATGTCGGCATCCTGTGGGACCGCGACGGGCGCATCCCGCTGCCGCTCTTGCGCGTGCTCGGCGAGGATCCGACGCTGGTGGTCGGCGACAACGAGCCCTACAGCGGCCGCGGCAACGTCGGCTACACCACGCGCCGCCACGCCGAGCCCGCCGGCCTGCCGCACGTGCTGATCGAAATCCGCCAGGACCTGATCGATACCCATCACGGCGCCGAGGCCTGGGCCAACCGGCTGGCCGCGGCGCTGCGACAGGTGCTGGCCGGGCTTGCCGCGAGCGAGCCGGCGCCATGAGCGCGCGCGAGCCGGAATTCACCGTCGGCATCGAGGAGGAATACCACCTCGTCGACCGCGCCAGCCGCGACCTCGCCAGCGAGCCGCCGGAATCGATGCTCGCCGAGTGCCAGGCGCTGCTCACTGGCCAGGTCAGCCCCGAATTCCTGCGCAGCCAGATCGAGGTCGAGACCCGCGTCTGCCGCACGCTGGGCGAGGCCCGCGACGACCTGCGCCGCCTGCGCGCGACGGTGGCGACGGTCGCCGGCAAGCACGGCCTCGCGCCGATCGCCGCGGCGACGCATCCCTTCGCGCGCTGGACGCAGCAGAAGCACACCGACCGCGAGCGCTACGACGGCCTGGCGCGCGACCTCGCCGGCGTGGCGCGGCGGCTGGTGATCTGCGGCCTGCACGTCCATGTCGGCATCGGCGACGACGACCTGCGCATCGACCTGATGAACCAGGTCAGCTATTTCCTGCCGCATCTGCTGGCGCTCTCGACGTCCTCGCCGTTCTGGCTCGGCGAGGACACCGGGCTCAAGTCCTACCGCCTGTCGATCTTCGATTCGCTGCCGCGCACCGGCCTGCCCGAGCGCTTCGAGAGCTGGGGCGAATACCGGCGCCTGGTCGACCGGCTGGTGGCCGCCGGGCTGGTCGAGGACGCGACCAAGCTGTGGTGGGACATGCGCCCCTCGGCGCGCTACCCGACGCTGGAAATGCGCCTCACCGACGTCTGCACGCGGCTCGACGACGCGGTGTCGATCGCCGCCATCTTCCTCTGCCTGCTCTCCATGCTCTACCGGCTGAAGCAGCAGAACCAGCGCTGGCGCATCTATCTCAACAGCCTGATCAAGGAGAACCGCTGGCTGGCGCAGCGCTACGGCTGCGACGGCGAACTGGTCGATTTCGGCAAGGGCGTGCGCGTGCCCTACCGCGACCTGCTCGAGGAGATCATCGAGCTGGTGCGCCCCGACGCCGAGCGCTTCGGCTGCGTCGCCGAGGTGGCTCACGCGCGCGAGATCGTGCGCCGTGGCACATCCGCCCACCGCCAGGTGGCGGCCTACCGCGAGGCGCTGGCCGCCGGCGCCGGCCGCGACGAGGCGCTGAAGGCGGTGGTCGACATGCTGATCGAGGAGACGGTGCGCGGCACCGACGCCGAGGCCGGCGGGCGGGCCGATGCGAGCCGCTTGGCTTCCGCCGCGTCCTCGCCTAAGTAAGCTGGCAGGAACGAAGGGAGTGGCGCCATGGACACCCAGACCCGGACCGAGCTCGAGGCGGCGGCGTTCCGCCGCCTGGTCGAGCATCTGCGCGGCCGCACCGACGTGCAGAACATCGACCTGATGAACCTGGCCGGCTTCTGCCGCAACTGCCTGAGCAACTGGTACCAGGAGGCGGCGGCGGGGCGCGGCATCCAGCTTAGCAAGGACGAGGCGCGCGAGATCGTCTACGGCATGCCCTACGACGAGTGGAAGGCCAGGTACCAGACCGAGGCGACGGCGGAGCAGAAGCAGAAATACGCCGTCGCGCACAAGCATACCGGGCACGGCTGAGGCCGGCCCTTATCAACCAGGAGCAGGAGAGGACATGGCGAAGACCGGCGGCATCCACGCGGACCGGCTGAGGCAGATCGTCGCCCGCATCGAGCGGCTCGAGGAGGAGAAGGCGGCGCTGGCCGCCGACATCCGCGAAGTCTATGCCGAGGCCAAGGGCGCCGGCTTCGACACCAAGATCCTGCGCCAGGTGATCCGCCTGCGCAAACTCGACCGTGCCGACCTGCAGGAGCAGGAGGCGCTGCTCGACACCTATCGCCGCGCGCTCGGCATGCCGATGGCGGCCGAATAGCGATGGCGCCGGCCTGGCGCGCGATCGTGCTGGCGCTGGCGCTGCTCGCCGGCGCCGGCGATGCGGTGGCCCAGGCCAAGCCCGGCGCGCCGCGCGGCACCGCCGGCCGCCCCTGCGCCAAGGTGGTCAACTCGACCGCCTACATGTACCCCGTCGACGTGCGCGCCGACGGCGAGCAGCTGGCGCGGATCGCGGTCAAGGCCGGCGAGACGCGCGAGGTCTGCCTGGGGAAACCGGGCGATGACGGCCGGATCGAGGTGATCGTGCGCTCGGTGATGGCGCCGATCGGCTCCTGCAAGCTCGCCTTTGGCGGCGCCGCCGAGATCGTGCGCGCCGCCGGCGCCGACGGCAAGGAGGTGACGCGCGTCGTTTGCCGCTGAGGCGGCGGCGTCATTTGCGGCGGCGCAGGTGCCGCCGCAGCCAGGCCGCGTGCTCGCGTTCCGATATCACGCCCTCCGCCAGGGCGAGCATCGCGGCGACGCAGGCCGCATCGTCGGCCGTCACCTCGTAGCCGTTCAGGTCGAGAAACAGCTCCGACACGACCAGCGCGGTGCGCTTGTTGCCGTCGATGAAGGCGTGATTGCGGACCAGGCCAAAGTCATGCGCCGCCGCCAGGTCGGCGGCATCCGGCCTGGCATTGGCGGCCAAGTGTCGCGGGCGCGCAAGGGCCGATTGCAGCAAGCCGAGATCGCGCAGTCCCGCCGCGCCGCCGTGCTCGGCGAGCTGCTCGTCGTGGATGGCGAGGGCGACGCGCTCGTCAACCCATCGCCAACGCGTCATTTCGCCAGTTCGCGCAGGGCGGCGCGGCGCCGCTTCATGATCTTGCGTGCCGCCGCCATCTGCGCCTCGAACTCCGGATCGTAGGGGCTGAGCCGGTAGCCGTCCGGCGCCTCGGTTAGATAAAGCGTGTCGCCCTTCTCGACCTTGAGTCGGGCGGCGACTTCCTTGGGCAGGACGAAGCCCAGCGAATTGCCGACCTTGGTTACCTTGAGCGCGATCATCGGCTGCCACCACTGTTATTACAAACGTAACAACGATAGCAGCCTGCCAAACGGCGTCAAGGGCATGCCAGCCGCATCATCACCGCAGGCCGAGATCGGCGATCAGGCGCGCGACGATCTCCTCCGGCGGCCGGGCGATGTCGACGGCGATGGCATCTTCGTCGGGGCCCGGCTCCTCGAGCGCGGCGAGCTGGCTGTCCAGGAGGCTCGGCGGCATGTAGTGGCCGGCGCGCCGGGAAAGCCGCTCGGCAACGAGCGCGCGCGGCCCCTTGAGGTGAACGAAGCGGACGGCGCCGCTGCCGGCGAGCGCGTCGCGGTAGGCGCGTTTCAGCGCCGAGCAGGCGAGGACGGCACTCGTGCCCGCTTCGTCCCACTCGGCGATCCGGGCGGCGAGCGCGGCGAGCCAGGGCCGCCGGTCCGCATCGTCGAGCGGCGTGCCGGCCCGCATCTTGGCGACGTTGGCCGGCGGGTGGAAGTCGTCGCCCTCGACATAGGACCAGCCGAGACGCGCCGCCAGCATCCGGCCGAGCGTGGTCTTGCCCGAGCCGCAGACGCCCATCAGAACGACGATCACCGCTTCGCCTCAGAACTTCTCCACCGAGGGGCGCAAATCGAGCTCGTGCGTCCAGGCGCTTTTCGGCTGGGCGTGCAGGCCGTAATAGGCCTCGGCGACGGCGTCGGGGTCGAGCCTGGCGCCGGCCGGGTCGCGGCCGACCTGGCCGTCGATCACCACATGCGCGACATGGAGGCCGCGCGGGCCGAGCTCGCGCGCCATGCTCTGGGCCAGCGCGCGCAGGGCGAACTTGCCGCCGGCGAAGGCGGCGACGCCGGCGCCGCCGCGCAGGCTGGCGGTGGCGCCGGTGAACAGGATGGTGCCGCGGCCGCGCGGCAGCATGCGCCGCGCCGCCTCGCGCCCGACCAGGAAGCCGCCGAAGGCGTTGACCCGCCACATGCGGTCGTATTCGGCGGCGGGGATGTCGGCGATGTCCTTCTTGAACCAGGCGCCGGCATTGTAGACCGCCGCCGCGACCGGGCCGCTTTCCTGCTCGACCACCCCGAACAGGCCCTTGACGTCGGCCTCGTCGGTGGCGTCGCAGAGATGGGCCTGGGCGCGGCCGCCGGCGGCCCGGATCACGTCGACGATTGGCTCGAGCCGCTCCATGCGCCGCGCCGCCACCACCGCTAGGTTCCCGGCGCGCGCGAACCGGCGCGCCAGCGCGGCGCCGAGCCCGGGGCCCACGCCGACGATGACCACGGGACCCGCCTCGGCCATGCGACGGTCATTCCGCGGCGGTGGCGCGCGCCGGCGGCGCGCGGAAGGCGGCGATGAGCTCGGCCTCCCTGGCTTTGGCCTTGGCGAGGTGGGCTTCCTTGACGTGGCCGAAGCCGCGGATCTGCTCGGGGATCGACGCCAGCTCGACGGCGAGGCGGTGATTGTCGGGGGTCAGCTTGTCGCAAAGCTCGGCCAGGAGCGCCTCGTAGTCGGCGATCAGCTTGCGCTCGGTGCGCCGCTCGTCGGTGCGGCCGAAGACGTCGAACGCGGTGCCACGCAGCCGCCGCATGCCGGCGAGCAGGCGCAAGGCGCTCATTACCCAGGGGCCGTAGGCGCGCTTCCTGAGCTGCCCGGTCGCCGGGTCGCGCTGGGCGAAGAGCGGCGGCGCCAGATGGAATGCGAGGCGGAAATCGCCTTCGAACTGGCCGTGCAGCTTGCGCAGGAACTCGCCGTCGGTATAGAGCCGCGCCACCTCGTACTCGTCCTTGTAGGCCATCAGCTTGAAGGCGTAGCGCGCCACCGCCTCGGCCAGCCCGGTCATCCCCTTGGCTTGCGCGGCCTCGGTCTTGGCGACGCGCGCGACCAGGTCGCTGTAGCGCCGCGCATAGGCCGCGTCCTGGTAGTCGGTCAGGATCGCCACCCGCCGGGCGACGATCTCGTCGAGCGTCCGGGCCGGCTGCTCACGCTCGGCCGGCGGCAGCGCCGGGCGCGCCGCGGCCTCGACCCGCTTGGGATCGTGGGCGTAGAGCCGGCCCCAGTTGAATGCTTGCTTGTTGGCGTCGACCGCCACCGCGTTGAGCTCGATCGCCTTGTCGAGCGCCTCGAGCGACACCGGGATCACGCCGCGCTGCCAGGCGTAGCCGAGCATGAACATGTTGGTGGCGATGGCGTCGCCCATCAGCGCGGTGGCCAGCCGGGTGGCCTCGGCGAATTCGACCAGGTTGTGGCCGGTCGCCTCGCGGATCGCCTGCTTCAGCCCCTCCTCGGGGAACCTGATGTCGGGGTTGAGGGTGAAGTCGGCGGTCGGGCTCAGGTGGCTGTTGACCAGCGCGCGGGTGACGCCGTTCTGCATCTTGCCGAGCGCCTCCGGCCCCGCGGCCACCACCATGTCGCAGGCCAGCACCAGGTCGGCGCCGCCGGCGGCGATGCGCACGGCGTGGATGTCCTCAGGCTTGCGCGCGATGCGCACGTGGCTCAGCACCGCGCCGTTCTTCTGCGCCAGGCCGGCCATGTCGAGCACGCTGACGCCGCGCCCCTCGATGTGGGCGGCCATGCCGAGCAGCGCGCCGATGGTGACTACACCGGTGCCGCCGATGCCGGTGATCAGGATGTCGTAGGGCTCGTCGAGGCCGGGCAGCGCCGGCGCCGGCGCGGCGTCGAGTTCGGCGGCGGAAGCGGTCCTGGCCGGCGCGACGCGAGCGCGGCGCAGCCGGCCGCCGTGCACGGTGACGAAGCTGGGGCAGAAGCCCTTGATGCAGGAATAGTCCTTGTTGCACGAGGACTGGTTGATCAGGCGCTTGCGGCCGAACTCGGTCTCCAGCGGCTCGACCGAGACGCAGTTCGACTGCACCGAGCAGTCGCCGCAGCCCTCGCACACCGCGTCGTTGATGAAGGCGCGCACCTGCGGGTCGGGGAAGGTGCCGCGCTTGCGGCGGCGGCGCTTCTCGGCGGCGCAGGTCTGGTCGTAGACCAGCACGGTGACGCCCGGGATCTCGCGCAGCTCGCGCTGCACCGCGTCGAGCTCGTCGCGGTGGCGCACGGTCACGCCGGGGGCGAACTCGGTGCCGACCGGGTACTTGTCGGGTTCGTCGGTGACGACGACGATCTTCTTCACACCCTCGCCGTAGACCTGCTGGGTGATCAGCGGCACGGTCTGCTGCGGGCCGACGGGCTGGCCCCCGGTCATGGCGACGGCGTCGTTGTAGAGGATCTTGTAGGTGATGTTGACGCCGGCGGCGACGGCGGCGCGGATGGCGAGCAGGCCGGAATGGTGGTAGGTGCCGTCGCCCAGATTGGCGAAGATGTGCTTGTCGGCGGTGAACGCCGCCTGGCCGATCCAGCTCGCGCCCTCGCCGCCCATGTGGGTGAAGGTGGCGGTGTTGCGGCCCATCCACAGCGCCATGAAATGGCAGCCGATGCCGGCGGTGGCGCGGCTGCCCTCGGGCACCCGGGTCGAGGTGTTGTGCGGGCAGCCCGAGCAGAAATAGGGCGTGCGCACCAGCTTCGGCGGCGATTGCTTGAGCGCGCGCTCCTTGGCCTCGATGAAGGCGACGCGCTCCTCGATGCGGGGCGAGGTGTGGAAGCGGCCGATGCGCTTGGCGATCAGCCGGGCGATCATCGCCGGGGTCAGCTCGCCGGCCGAGGGCAGGATCCACTCGCCCTGCTCGTCGAACTTGCCGATCACGCGCGGGCGGACCGATTCCTTCCAGTTGTAGAGCTGCTCCTTGAGCTGGTTCTCGATGATCGCGCGCTTCTCCTCGATGACCAGCACCTCTTCCAGGCCTTCGGCGAAGCGCCGCGCGCCCTCGCGCTCGAGCGGCCAGACCATGCCGACCTTGTAGACGCGCAGGCCGATCTCGGCCGCCAGCCGCTCGTCGATGCCGAGGTCGTCGAAGGCCTGGCGAACGTCGAGATAGGACTTGCCGGTGGTGATGATGCCGAGCCGGGGCTTGGGGCTGTCGATGACGACGCGGTCGAGCTTGTTGGCGCGGGCGAAGGCGAGCGCGGCATAGACCTTGTGCTGCTGCAGCCGCCATTCCTGCGGGATGCGGTCGTCGGGCCAGCGGATGTTGAGCCCGCCCGGCGGCATGGTGAAATCCGCGGGCTCGACGATGGTGAGCCGGTGCGGATCGACGGCGACGCTGGCCGAGCTCTCCACCGTCTCGGTCATCGTCTTGAAGCCGATCCAGCAGCCCGAATAGCGCGACATCGCCCAGCCGAGCAGGCCGTAGTCGAGGTATTCCTGCACGCTCGCCGGGTGCAGCATCGGCATCATCGCCGAGATGAAGTCGTGCTCGGACTGGTGGGCCAGCGTCGACGACGAGGCGCCGTGGTCGTCGCCGGCCAGCGCCAGCACGCCGCCATAGGGCGAGGTGCCGGCGGCGTTGGCGTGCTTGAACACGTCCATCGTGCGGTCGACGCCGGGGCCCTTGCCGTACCAGATGGCGAAGACGCCGTCGTACTTGGCGCCGGGGAAGAGGTTGAGCTGCTGGCTGCCCCAGATCGCGGTCGCCGCCAGGTCCTCGTTGACCCCGGGCTGGAACTGGATGTGGCTCTTCTCGAGGAATTTGCGCGCCCGCCACAGCGCCTGGTCGTAGCCGCCGAGCGGCGAGCCGCGGTAGCCCGAGATGAAGCCGGCGGTGTTGCGCCCGGCGGCGAGGTCGCGGGCGCGCTGCATCAGCGGCAGCCGCACCAGCGCCTGGGTGCCGGTCAGGTAAACCCGGCCCGATTCGAGGGTGTATTTGTCGTCGAGGGTTACGGCAGCCAAAGCCATTCCAGGAAACTCCCAAGCCGGCTCGCGTAATTAGGTAAACTATACTGACCTAAAAGCGGATCGCAAGCCCATTGATCGACCCGAATATAGCGCGCCGCCGCGGAAAGCGGGCGGGCGGGATAGAGCAAGCAAAATCAACGGGAAGCGCCATGAGACGGATGAATTCCTGCCCGCTGCGGTCTATGGTGGCGCCCGCCCGAGGTCCACGCGCCCGCAAATCAAGCTGTCGCCCATGTCCGTCCTCATCACCGGCGGCGCCGGCTTCATCGGTTCCTTCGTCGCGGCGGCGCTGCTCGAGCGCGGCGAGCGCGTGATCGGCGTCGACAACCTGAACGACTATTACGACGTCGCGCTCAAGCGGGCGCGGCTGGCGCGGCTCGAAGGCCGGCCCGGCTTCAGCTTCCGCGAGCTCGACATCGCCGACCGCGCCGGCCTGGAGGCGCTGGCGGCGGAAGCGGAGATTACCCGCGTCGTCCATCTCGCCGCGCAGGCCGGGGTGCGCTACTCGCTGCAGAACCCCTACGCCTACATCCAGTCCAACCTGATGGGGCACACGGTGGTGCTCGAGCTCTGCCGCCGCCTGCCGCGCTGCGAGCACCTGGTCTTCGCCTCCTCGTCCTCGGTCTATGGCGGCAACACCAAGCTGCCCTTCGCGGTCGAGGACCGCGTCGACCAGCCGGTCTCGCTCTACGCCGCGACCAAGAAGAGCGACGAGCTGATCAGCCACGTCTACAGCCACCTGTTCCGCATCCCGCAGACGGGCCTGCGCTTCTTCACCGTCTACGGGCCGTGGGGACGGCCCGACATGGCGCTGTTCATCTTCACCCGCGCCATCCTCGCCGGCCGGCCGATCCCGGTGTTCAACCACGGCGACATGAGCCGCGATTTCACCTACATCGACGACATCGTGGCCGGCGTCCTCGCCGCGCTCGACAACCCGCCGCCCGACCGGGGCGAGGCGCCGCCCTACCGCCTCTACAATATCGGCAACAACCACCCCGAGCCGCTCATGCGCCTGATCGAGGTGCTGGAGCAGGCGCTCGGGCGCAAGGCGGTCAAGGACTTCCAGCCGATGCAGCCGGGCGACGTCAAGGCGACCTACGCCGACATCTCGGCGATCCAGCGCGATCTCGGCTTCCGGCCGACGACGCCGATCGACGTCGGCGTGCCGCGCTTCGTCGCCTGGTACCGCGACTTCTACAAGTGCTGAGACCGCCGCCATGAGCAGCGACTTCGATGCCGGCAGCGTCGACCCGCGACTGGTCGAGACCATCGTGCGGAAGGGCATCCCGCACGCGCGCGAGCTCGGCATCGGCGTGGTCGAGATCGGGCCGGGGCGCACGACCCTGTCGCTGCCCTGGCAGGAGCGGCTGGTCGGCGATCCCGAGACCGGCGTGCTCGCCGGCGGCGCGGTGACGACGCTGATCGACACCGTCTGCGGCATGGCGGTGTTCGCCGCCCTGCGCCGGCTGGTCGCCATCGCCACGCTGGATCTGCGCATCGACTATCTCAAGCCGGCGGCGGCGCGGAGCGAGCTCCTGGCCACGGCGGAATGCTTCAAGCTGACCCGCCACATCGCCTTCGTGCGCGGCACCGCCTACTTGCGCGAGACCCCCGCCGACCTGGTGGCGACCTGCGCCGGCGCCTTCATGATCGGCTCCTCGGACACGCCGCCGATCACCTGGGCGGCACCGCAGGCGCGGCCGTGAAGCTGACCGAGGCCATCGCCGCGGCCAAGGCGAGCGGCGACCTCGCGCCCGCGCTGGCGGCGATTCCCTACATGCGCTTCCTCGGCCTCACCGTGCGCGACAGCGCCGAGGGCCTGCTCTGCATCCTGCCGGCCGATCCCAAGCTGATCGGCAACCCGATGCTGCCGGCGCTGCACGGCGGGGTGGTCGGGGCGCTGCTCGAATCGGCGGCGATCCTGCAATTGCTGTGGACGCAGGAAGCCAAGCGGGTGCCGAAGACGATCGACCTGTCGATCGATTACCTGCGCTCGGCGCGGCCAGTCGAGACCTACGCGCTCGCCCGCGTCACCAAGCTCGGCCGGCGCGTCGCCAACGTCCGCGCCGAGGCCTGGCAGGAGGACCCCTCGCGGCCGGTCGCCGCCGCGCACGGGCATTTCCTGCTGTCCTGACGCCGGGCCTCGATTCGGGCGCGCCTCCGCCCATATAGACTGGAACAGCAGGGAAGACCGCCATGTCCGAAGCCGCCGCCGCGCCCAGCGCCGCCGACACCCTCGGGCCGCTGCCCGAATGGAACCTCGCCGACCTCTATCCCGGCCGGGACGCGCCCGAGCTCGCCGGCGACGTCGAGGCGGCGCGCATCGCCGCGGCGAAGCTCGAGGCCGACTACAAGGGGCGGATCGCCGCGCTTGCCGGCGAGGAGCTCGGCGCCGTCGTCGAGGCCTACGAGGCGCTGCACGACAAGCTGGGGCGGATCGGCGCCTTCGCCGCGCTCGTTTACGCCGGGGACATGAGCAGCGCCGAGAACGGCCGCTTCTTCCAGTCGATGCAGGAGGCGGTGAACGAGATCACCACCCGGCTGCTCTTCGTCACCCTCGAGCTCAACCGCCTCGAGGACGCCGAGCTCGAGGCCAAGCTGGCGGCGCCGCGGCTCGCCCGCTTCCGCCCCTGGCTGCGCGACCTGCGGCTGTTCCGCCCGCACCAGCTCTCCGACGAGCTCGAGAAGCTGCTGCACGAGAAGGAGATCACCGGGCGCAACGCCTGGACGCGGCTCTTCGACGAGACCATCGCCGGGCTGCGCTTCGCCGTCGACGGCGAGTCGCTCACCGCCGAGCAGGCGCTGCATCTCCTCTCCGACAAGAGCAGGCCGAAACGCGCGGCGGCGGCGGCGGCACTGGGCAAGGTCTTCGCCGAGAACATCCGCCTGTTCGCGCTGGTCACCAACACGCTGGCCAAGGACAAGGAGATCGAGGACAAGTGGCGCCGCTTCCCGGCGCCGCAGGCGGCCCGCCACCTCGCCAACTGCGTCGAGCCCGAGGTGGTCGAGGCGCTGGTCAGCGCGGTGCGCGCCGCCTATCCCGAGCTTTCCCACCGCTACTACCGGCTCAAGGCGCGCTGGTTCGGCTCCGAGCGGCTCGACTGGTGGGACCGCAACGCGCCGCTGCCCGAGGACGAGGACCGGCCGATCCGCTGGGCCGAGGCCTGCGACACCGTGCTCGGCGCCTACGCCCGCTTCTCGCCGCGGCTGGCCGAGATCGGCCGCCGCTTCTTCGAGCGCGGCTGGATCGACGCGCCGTCACGCCCGGGCAAGGCGCCGGGGGCCTTCGCCCATCCCACCGTGCCGAGCGCCCACCCCTATCTGCTGCTCAACTACCAGGGCAAGACGCGCGACGTGATGACGCTCGCCCACGAGCTCGGCCACGGCGTCCACCAGGTGCTGGCGGCGCGGCAGGGGCCGCTGATGGCGGAGACGCCGCTGACGCTGGCCGAGACGGCGAGCGTGTTCGGCGAGCAGCTCACCTTCCGCGCGCTGCTCGCCGCGGCGCCGCCGGCGCGCCGGCGGATCATGCTGGCGAACAAGGTCGAGGACATGCTCAACACCGTGGTGCGCCAGGTCGCCTTCTACGATTTCGAGAGCCGCATCCACGCCGAGCGCCGCCGGGGCGAGCTCACCGCCGACCGGCTGGGCGAGGTCTGGCTCGCCGTGCAGGGCGAGAGCCTCGGCCCGGCGCTGCGCTTCGACGACGCCTACCGCGGCTTCTGGTGCTACATCCCGCACTTCGTCCATTCGCCGTTCTACGTCTACGCCTACGCCTTCGGCGACTGCCTGGTGAACGCCCTCTACGCCCGCTACCAGGACGCCGAGCAGGGCTTCCAGGAGAAGTACCTCGCCATGCTCGAAGCCGGCGGCACGCTGCGCCACAAGGAGCTGCTCGCCCCCTTCGGCCTCGACGCCAGCCGGCCCGACTTCTGGTCCAAGGGCCTCGGCGTGATCGCCGGCTTCATCGACGAACTGGAGAGGGCTTAGGGCGGCGATGGCGCGCGAGGACGGCAGCCTGACCGGGCGCGTCCGCCGCTACGCGCGGGTCGGCGGCGCGGTCGGCGGCCTCGCCGTGCGGCTGGGCGCCGAGCGCTTCCTCGGGGTCAAGCTCGACCGCGCCGAGCACGCCGCCGAGCTGCGCCGCGCGCTGGGCGGCCTCAAGGGGCCGCTGATGAAGGTGGCGCAGATCATGTCCACCATCCCCGAGGCTCTGCCGCGCGAATACGTCGCCGAGCTGTCGCAGCTCCAGGCCAACGCCCCGGCGATGGGCTGGGCCTTCGTCAAGCGGCGCATGGCGGCCGAGCTCGGGCCCGACTGGCAGGCGCGCTTCAAGACCTTCGAGCACGAGGCGGCGGCGGCGGCCTCGCTCGGCCAGGTGCACCGCGCCGTCGGCCTCGACGGCCGGCTGCTCGCCTGCAAGCTGCAATATCCCGACATGGGGTCGGCGGTCGAGGCCGACCTCAACCAGCTCAAACTGGTCTTCGCCGTCTACCAGCGCGTCGACCCGGCGATCGACACCCGCCACGTCCATGCCGAGATCGGCGCCCGGCTGCGCGAGGAGCTCGACTACGAGCTCGAGGCCAGGCACATGACCCTCTACGCCCGGATGCTGAAAAGCGAGCCCGGCGTGCACGTGCCCGAGGTGGTGCCGGCGCTCTCCGCCCGGCGGCTCCTGACCATGACCTGGCTCGAGGGACGGCCGCTCTTGCAGTTCGCCGGCGCGCCCCAGGCGGTGCGCGACCGCCTCGCCTACAACCTGTTCCGCGCCTGGTACCTGCCCTTCTACGACTACGGGGTGATCCACGGCGACCCCCATCTCGGCAACTACACCGTGCGGCCGGACCATTCCATCAACCTGCTCGATTTCGGCTGCGTGCGGGTGTTCAAGCCCAAGTTCGTCCAGGGGGTGATCGACCTCTACTGGGCGCTCGAGCGCGCCGACCGCGACCTGGCGGTGCACGCCTACGAGACCTGGGGCTTCACCGGGCTCAAGCGCGAGGTGATCGACACGCTCAACCTGTGGGCCGAGTTCGTCTACGCGCCGCTGATCGAGGACCGCCCGCGCCGCATCCAGGAGATGGAGAGCTCGGGCATCTACGGCCGCGAGGTGGCCGAGACGGTGCACCGGCGGCTGCGCGAGCTCGGCGGGGTGAGGCCGCCGCGCGAGTTCGTCTTCATGGACCGGGCGGCGATCGGGCTGGGCGGGGTCTTCCTGCACCTGAAAGCCGAAATCAACTGGCACCGCCTGTTCCACGAGCTGATCCGCGATTTCGACGCCGCCAAGCTCGCCGCCCGCCAGAGCCGGGCGCTCAAGGCCGCCGGCCTGCCGCTGCCCTGAGCCGCGGCGCGGCGGGGGCCTCCGCCCGGCGCGGCGACGTGTCGCTTGCCGCCGCTTTGCCCTTTGTTATAGTGCCGCCCTGTCGTGGCGCCGGGGGGCGCCCGCAACGCACGAGGAAAGCATGGCGGAAGCGCATGGCGGGGCCGGCGGCATGGACATCCGGCAGAACCAGGAGATGTGGCGCAACTTCACGCGGCTGATGC
>CAYTWJ010000036.1:0-8875 GCA_964442055.1 uncultured Rhodospirillaceae bacterium
AGGAGCAGCCGCTCTTGTGCAACCCGCTCTCGACGGCCCGATTAGGCCATCTCAGTGTGAGGGCGAGCAAAAATCAGATACTCGACCTCATCCTGAGCACGTCGAAGGGTGAGGTCGAGGAGGCTCTCGGGCGTTTGCCGGCCACGCCTGAGCGCGCTCAGCGCCGCCGCGGATCGCTTGCCAGCAGCGCGAACAGCAGGTGGTCCTGCCAACTGCCGTTGATGCAGAGATACTGGCGGGCATAGCCTTCCTGGGAGAATCCCGCCCCGCTTAGCAGCCGTTGGCTCGCCTCGTTGCTCGGCAGGCAGGCGGCTTCGATCCGGCGCAGCCCCAGCTCGTCGAAGACGAAGCGGATCACGGCGCGCAGCGCGTCGCCCATGTAGCCCTGGCCGGCGTGGCGCTTGCCGATCCAGTAGCCGATCGAACAGCTTTGCGCGACGCCGCGGCGCACGTTCGACAGCGTCACCCCGCCGAGCAGCGCGTCGTCATCGCGGCGCAGGATCAGGAACGCGTAGCCCATGCCCTCGCGGGCGTCGCGCGCGTAATAGCGCAGGCGCCGGCGGAAGGCGCTGCGCTGCAGGGCGTCGGCCGGCCAGAGCGGCTCCCAGGGCGCGAGAAAATCGCGGCTTTCGGCGCGCAGCTGCGCCCAGGCGGACCAGTCGACGGGCTGCGGGGGGCGCAAGTAAACCTTCGCCCCGCCGAGAAAGGGCGCCTGGCTTCCCAATGCGAACCGGTCCAGCAACCCCCAAGCTCCGTCGCTTTCTCAGCCTAGCGGGCGAATCTTGCCGTCACGCGGTCGTAATTTTCAAGCCTGCCGATTGGCCCGAGGGCGGCCAGCGAAGGCCGGCCGGATTCGAGCACGCGCCGCGCCACCCGCCGCACCGCGGCGGCGTCGACGGCGTCGATCCGCCGCACCATCTCGTCGACGCCGAGCGGGCGGCCGTAGATCAGCATCTGCCGCCCCAGCTGCTCGACGCGGGCGCTCGAGCTTTCGAGCGACATCAGGAGGCCGACCTTGTGCTGGGCGCGCGCCCGCGCCACCTCGTCCTCGGCGATCTCTTCCGTCGTCTTCAGCATCTCGGCGCCGACCACCGGCACCAGCTCCGCGATCAGATCCGCCCCGGTCCCGGCATAGACGGTGAACGTGCCGTGGTCGCGGTAGGAACTGGCGAAGGCGAAGATCGAGTAGGCGAGGCCGCGGTTCTCGCGCACCTCCTGGAAGAGCCGCGACGACATGCCGCCGCCGAGCAGCGTGGCGTAGACCTGCAGCGCATAGAAGTCGGGGTCGTCGTAGGCGACGCCGGGAAAGGCGACGGCGATATGGGCCTGTTCGAGATCGCTGTCGTCGCGGTGCTCGCCGCCGGCATAGCTTGCCTCGGCCGCGCCCGGCACCGGACCGGGATCGAGCTCGCCGAACGCGGCCTCGGCCAGCGCCACGAAGGCATCGTGCTCGACCGCGCCGGCCGCCGCCAGCACCATCGCCGGCCCGTGGTAATGACGGCCCATGAAGCCGGCGAGATGGTCGCGGCGCATCCCCGCGACCCGCTCGGCGGTGCCGAGGATCGAGCGCCCCAACGGCTGGTCGGGATAGGCGACGGCCTGGAGGTGGTCGAAGATGACGTCGTCCGGCGTGTCGTTGGTCTGGCCGATTTCCTGGATGATGACCGAGCGCTCGCGTTCGAGCTCCTGCGGATCGAAGGTCGAGTGCTGCAAAATGTCGCCCAGCATGTCGAGCGCCAGCGGCACGTCCTCGCCCAGCGTGCGGGCGAAATAGGCCGTCTGGTCGCGCGAGGTGTAGGCGTTGAGGTGGCCGCCGACCGCCTCGATCTCCTCGGCGATGGCCCGCGCCGTCCGGCGCCGGGTGCCCTTGAAGGCCATGTGCTCGAGCATGTGGGCGACGCCGTTGTCCTCGATGCCCTCGTTGCGCGCGCCGGCGCCCACCCAGACGCCGACCGACGCGGTGGCGAGGTGGGGCATGCTGTCGGTGACGACGCGCAGGCCGTTGTTCAGGGTGCTGATGCGGACTGTCATTTGCGGTAGCGGGATACCTTAAAGGCCGGCCTAGCGCCGGGCTCGCCCGGATATGTAGGCGCGCACGGCGGCGAAGTCATTGGGCAGCGTCGCGTAACGCTCTGGCCTTTCGAGCAGGTCGGCGAGCCGCGCGGGCAGGGCCGGGCGCTGTCCGGTCGCCCGCTCGACCGCGTCGGGAAACTTGGCGGGATGGGCGGTGGCCAGCGTCACCATCGGCTCGCCCGCCCCGTCGCGCCGCTGCGCGGCGGCGTGCAGGCCGACGGCGGTGTGCGGATCGACGAGGATGCCGTTCCGGCGCCACATCGCGCCGATCGCGGCCAGGGTTTCGTCCTCGTCGGCGCGCGCCGCGTCGAAGATCGTCCGCGCCTCCGCCAGGCGCCCGGCGCCGACGCGGAAGACGCCGTCGCGGGCCAGCGCGTGCATCAGGCCGGCGACGGCGATGCCGTCGCGCTCGTGGATCTCGTAAAGCAGGCGCTCGAAATTGCTCGCCACCTGGATGTCCATGCTCGGGCTGATGGTCGGCACCACCGCGGCCGTGCCGTACTCGCCGCTGGCGAAGAAGCGGGCGAGGATGTCGTTGCGGTTGGTGGCGACGATCAGCCGGCCGATCGGCGCGCCCATCCGCGCGGCGATGTAGCCGGCGTAGACGTCGCCGAAATTCCCGGTCGGCACCGCGAAGGCGAGGCGCCGGCCGTCGGCGCCGGTGGCGCCCAGCGCCACGCAGGCGGTGACGTAATAGACCAGCTGCGCCACCACCCGCGCCCAGTTGATCGAATTGACCGCCGAGAGGTGGAACGCGGCGCGCAGCTCGCGGTCGTTGAAGAGCTGCTTCACCAACGCCTGGCAGTCGTCGAACGTGCCGGCGACGGCGATGTTGTGCACGTTGGCGTCGGCGACCGTGGTCATCTGGCGCCGCTGCACCTCGGAGACGCGGCCCTCGGGGTGGAGCATGAAGATGTCGAGGTTGTCGCGCCCGCGGCAGGCCTCGATCGCCGCCGAGCCGGTATCGCCCGAGGTGGCGCCGATGATGGTGAGGTGCAGGTGCCGCTCGGCCAGGACATGGTCGAACAGCCGCCCGAGCAGCTGCATCGCCAGATCCTTGAAGGCGAGCGTGGGGCCGTGGAACAGCTCGAGCAGCCAGTCATTCGCGCCGGTCTGGCGCAGCGGCGCCACCGCGGCACGGCCGAAGCCGGCGTAGGCTTCGGCGGTCATGCGGGCGAGATCGGCCGGCGCGATGCAATCGCCGACGAAGGGACGGATCAGCGCCGCCGCCGCCTCGGCATAGCTCTTGCCGGCCAGGGCGGCGAACTCGGTCGGCGTCCATTGCGGCCAATGCGTCGGCACGTAGAGGCCGCCGTCGGCCGCGAGGCCGGTCATCAGGACGCCGACGAAATCGGCGGTCGGGGCGCCGCCCCTTGTGCTGACATAGAGCAAGTCGGTCTCCTTTGCGCCGGCAAACTAGCCCGTCGGCCGGCCCTTTCCTACCCCCTTGCCGGCCGGGGTGTCCTTGACTCAAGATCGCCGCAGGCCGCATTGCGACCCCTAGCCAATGCCCGAAACCCGGAGAAGCCCGATGTCGATCGCCCGCCCGGCCGCCCTGGCCGCGCTTTTCCTCGCCGCCGCCGCCCCGGCCGAGGCCCAGCAGAAGGAACCGCCGGCCTGCTCGGCGATCTCGTTCCGGCCGGTGGCGAGCGGCCTTGCCGACGGCCAGCACCCTGCCGGGCTCTACCGCTCGCGCTTCGGCACCATCGCCGTGATGGCCGAGGTGCGCAGCGGCGCCGCCCAGCACTATTTCGTCTTTCACAACGGCAAGCGGCCGCAGGCGCTGGCCGGCGGCGCGCCGAAGTCGGCCGAGCCCTGCCTCAAGGCCAAGAACATCACCCTGCCGGTCACGCCGGCCGGCAAGGCCTGCCTCGGCGACCGCTTCCGGGTCGTCGTCGACCGCACCGGCGGCCAGCGCCACCTGATGCTGTTCGCCTTGCAGGGCAAGGAATGGCTGCTTTGCAGCGCGTCGCAGGTCTGAGCCGCGCTCAGCCGAGGTAGCGCGCGGTCAGGTGCGCCTTGAAGGCGGCGGCGCCGAGCGGCGCGCCGGTCGCCGCGACCAGAAGCTCGTCGGTGGTGGCGTGGAACGAGCCGAGCCCATGCACCTTGGCCCGCAGCCAGGCGAGCAGCGGCCGGAAGTCGCCGGCGGCGATGGCGGGCGCGATGGCCGGGTCCTGCGCCCTGGCGGCGGCGAAGAGCTGGGCGGCGGCCAGTGCGCCGAGCGTGTAGGTCGGGAAATAGCCGAACGAGCCCGACGGCCAGTGGATGTCCTGCAGGCAGCCGTCGCGGTCGTCGGGCACCTCGACCCCGAGCAGGGTCTTCATGCCGTCGCCCCAGGCGGCCGGCAGGTCGGCGAGCGGCAGGTCGCCGTCGAGCAGCGCCCGCTCGAGCCGGTAGCGCAGGATGATGTGCGCCGGATAGGTCACCTCGTCGGCCTCGACGCGGATCAGGCCGGGCGCGACCCGCTGGTGGAGCCCGCGCAGATTGGCCGCGTCCCAGTCCGCGCCGCTGCCATTGAAGGCTTCGCGCATCAGCGGCGCGGCGAAGGCGATGAAGTCGGCGCTGCGGCTCAGCTGCATCTCGACGAGCAAGCTCTGGCTCTCGTGCAGCGTCATTCCCCGCGCCTCGCCCACCGGCTGGCCGCGCCAGGCCGCCGGCAGTCCGCGTTCGTAGAGGGCGTGGCCGGTCTCGTGCAGCACGCCCATCAGCGCGCGGGTGAAATCGTCCTCGGCGTAGCGGGTGGTGATGCGCACGTCGTCGGGCACGCCGCCGGTGAAGGGATGCAGGCTGACGTCGAGCCGGCCGTGGCGGAAATCGAAGCCGAGCAGCTCCATCAGGCGCACGCCGAGCTCGCGCTGCGCCTCGCCCGGGACCGGCCCCGCCGGCGCCGACGGCGCCGGCTCCGACGCCTGGCGCTCGAGCACCGCGTCGAGGAAGGCCGGCAGGAATTCGCCGAGCTCGTGGAACAGCGCGTCGATGCGCTCGGCGCGGCCGCCCGGCTCGTATTCCTCGATGAGCGCGTCGTAGGGTGCGACGCCGAAGGCCGCCGCCTTGGCCGCGGCCACCTCGCGGGTGAGATTCAGCACTTGGCCGAGCAGCGGCACCAGGCGGGCGAAATCGTCGTCGGCCCGGGCCGTGCGCCAGGCCATCTCGCAGGCGGAGGCGGCGCGGCTGCGCGCCTCGACCAGGCGGCCGTCTAGCGCGGTGGCGTGGCGCCAGAGGCGGCGCATCTCGCGCAAATTGGCGCTCCGCCAAGGCTCGGCCGGCCGGTCGCTTTCGGCCTCGTCCAGCAGGTCGGCCAGCGCCGGATCGGCGAGCATCTCGTGACGCAGCACGCTCAAAGTCGCCACCTGCTCGGCCCGGCTGTCGGCGCCGCCTTCGGGCATCATCGTCGCCTGGTCCCAGGTCAGCACGTTGATCGCCCCGGCCACCGTGTCGAGGCGGCGGAAACGCCGTTCGAGCTCGGCATAGGCGCGGCTCATGCCGGCGCGCTCCTTGCCGCCCGGCGCCGGTGCCAGAGCACGTAGATCACGACGAGCGCGACGGCGAAGCCGTACCAGGTGAGCGCGTATTGCAGGTGGTTGTTGGGGATGTCGAGCCGCGTCTGGCCGCCGACCGGCAGGCCGCCGGGATTGGGCGCGGCATCGGCCTCGACGAAGAGCGGCGGCCCCGACAGCCCGGCCTGGGCGAGCATGGCCGGAACGTCGGCGAAGAACCAGAGATTGCGCCCGGGCTCGTTGTCGGGCACGAACCAGCCGCGCCGCCAGGACTTGCGCACGACGCCGCCGACCTTGACCGTGCCCGCGACCTGGCCCGGGCCGCGGGTCGCGGGGTCCTTGTTGGCGGTCGGCACCCAGCCGCGGTTGACCAGCACGAAGCCGCCGCCGTCGGCGCGCTCGAGCGGGGTGATCACCTGGTAGCCGAGGCTGCCGCGCGGATTGTGCGCGAGCAGGTGCAGCTCGCCTTCGTGCAAGAAGCGGCCTTCGACGCTCACCCGGCGGTATTCCCATTCCTCCGGCGCCAGCGGTCCCGCCGGCAGCGCCACCGGCGCCGCAGCGACGCGCGTCTCCAGCCGCGCGATGAGATCGCGCTTCCAGGCCAGCCGCTCGAGCTGCCAAGTGCCGAGCGCCAGCAGGACGAGGAGCGCCGGCAGGGTGAAGAGGGTCGGCCCGAGGGCCGGACGGAAACCGAGCAGGGTCATCGAGCGCCGTTCAGAGGAGCTCGATATCCTGGCTCGGCCTGTGCCGGTATTGCAACGCGATCAGGGTCGCCTTGAAGGGGCGCAGCAGGGCCAGCGAGCCGCCGAGGATGAGCGGCGTCCAGAGCAAGAGATGCACCCATTCCGGCGGCGCGAACGTCACCTCGACCCACAGCGCCAGGCCGACGACGATGAAGCCGAGGATCAGCACGACGAACACCGCCGGGCCGTCGCCCGAATCGACCTTCGACAGGTCGAGGCCGCACACCTCGCAGGCCGGGCGGACGGTCAGGTAGCCCTGGAACAGCCTGCCCCGGCCGCAGCGGGGGCATCGGCAGCCGAGCCCCGCCCGCAGGATCGAAACCGGCGGATAGTATGCCTCCATCAACCGTGCGACGGACCCGCCCCCCACCAGTAGATGCAGGAGAACAGGAACAGCCAGACGACGTCGACGAAATGCCAGTACCAGGCGGCGGCCTCGAAGCCGAAATGGTGGTCGGGCTTGAAGTGGCCGGCGAGCGCCCGCCCCAGGCAGACGATCAGGAAGATCGTGCCAATGATGACGTGCGCGCCGTGGAAGCCGGTCGCCATGAAGAAGGTCGAGGCGTAGATGCCGTCCTTGAAGCCGAATCCGGCGTGGCTGTACTCGTAGGCCTGGATGGCGGTGAACGAGACGCCGAGCACGATGGTCAGGATCAGGCCGTTGACCAGCCCCTTGCGGTCGCCGTGCTGCAGCGCGTGATGCGCCCAGGTGACGGTGGTGCCCGAGGTGAGCAGGATCAGGGTGTTGAGGAAGGGCAGGTGCCAGGGGTCGAAGGTCTCGATCCCCTTGGGCGGCCAGACCCCGCCGACCGCCTCGGTCGGGAACAGCGCGGCGTTGAAGTAGGCCCAGAACCAGGCGACGAAGAACATCACCTCCGAGGCGATGAACAGCGCCATGCCGTAGCGCAGATGGAGCTGCACCACCGGGGTGTGATGGCCCTCGTATTCGGCCTCGCGGATGACGTCGCGCCACCAGACGATCATCGTGTAGGCGACGACCAGGACGCCGGGAACGACCGCGAGCAGCGGCCCGCCGTGCAGGTAATAGATCACGCCGAGCGCCAGGATGAAGGCGCCGAAGGCGCCGACCGCCGGCCACGGGCTCGGCTCGACAAGGTGGTAATCGTGTCCTTTGGCTTGGCTGGCCATCCCCCGTTACTCCCTATTGGAAAGCGTCGCTAGCTGGTGGGGCGCCCCGGCCGGCGCCGCCGCGGAAGCGCGGCCCGGCTCGATGCGCGTGAGGAAAAAGGTATAGGAGAGCGTGATCGTGTCGACGTCGCGCGTCCTGGCATCGTCGAGGATCGCCGGATCGACGAAGAACGACACCGGCATGTCAACGGTCTGCCCCGGCTCGAGGCGCTGCTCCTCGAAGCAGAAGCAGGCGATCTTGTCGAAATAGCGCCCGGCCTTGTCCGGCGTCACGTTGAAGGTGGCGCTGCCGACGATGGTGCGGTCGGTCGGGTTGTGGGCGCGGAAGAAGGCGAGCCTCTCCTCGCCGAGCCGCACCTCGACCCGCTGCTCGACCGGGCGGAACTGCCAGGGCATGTCGCGCGCGACGTCGGCGTTGAAGCGCACGGTGACGCGCCGCTCGCCCGCCGCGCCGGGCGCGGTCTCGGCGCGCTGCGTGGTGCCGCCGAAGCCGGTGAGGCGGCAGAAGGCGTCGTAGAACGGCGCCGCCGCGAAGGCGAGGCCGACCATGCCGGCGACCACCGCGGCGGCGGCCAGCGCGGTCAGGCGGTTGCGGGCGCGCGACGCCGCCATCAGCCCGCCCCCTTGAGCTTGACGATGGTGATGACGAAGAACAGCACCGCCAGCGCCAGCAGGAACGCGCCCAGCGCCAGGTTGCGGCCGCGCCGCCGCCTATGCAGGTCGTCGATCGGCATGTCAAGCGACGAGGCCAAGCCCCTTCTCCGCCAAGAGCAGCGCGAACAAAAGGAACAGGTAGAGGATCGAATAGGCGAAGAGCTGCTTCGCCGGGCGCTCGCCGTCCGCGCGCCAAACCCGCCAGGCGCCGAGCAGCAGCAGCGCGCCGAGCGCCGCCGCGCCGCCGCCGTAGAGCCAGCCGGCATGGCCGAGCAGCGCCGGCAGCAGCGTCACCGGCACCAGCACCAGGCTGTAGAACAGGATCTGGCGCCTGGTCTCGGCGGCCCCCGCCACCACCGGCAGCATCGGCACGCCGGCGCGCGCGTAGTCGGCCGAGCGGTAGAGCGCCAGCGCCCAGAAATGCGGCGGCGTCCACAAGAAGATGATGGCGAACAGCACCAGCGGGTAGAGCGCCACGTCGCCGGTCACCGCCGCCCAGCCGATCAGCGGCGGGAAGGCGCCGGCGGCGCCGCCGATGACGATGTTCTGCGGCGTGCGGCGCTTCAGCCACATGGTGTAGACGAAGACGTAGAAGCCGATGGTCAGCGCCAGCAGCGCCGCCGCCGCCAGGTTGACCGCCAGCCCCATCACCGCGACCGAGCCGACGGCCAGCGTGGCGCCGAAGCCCAGCGCCTCGCCCGGCGCGACGCGGCCCTGCGGGATCGGCCGCCCGCTGGTGCGCGCCATCACCGCGTCGAT
>CAYTWJ010000036.1:8885-14735 GCA_964442055.1 uncultured Rhodospirillaceae bacterium
GATGTCGCGGTCGTACCACATGTTGATCGCGCCGGCCGCGCCGGCCCCGACCGCGATGCAGGCGAGCGCGGCGAAGGTGAGGGCGGGATGCAGCCCGCCCGGCGCCAGCACCATGCCGACCAGCCCGGTGAAGACGACGAGCGACATCACCCGCGGCTTGAGCAGGGCGATGAAATCGCCCGCCTGCGCCTCGGCGGCGGGCGGCGCCGCCGGAATGCCGATGTCGCTCACCGCTGCCGCCTTTGGCCCCGGCTCAGTGGCCGGCCGCCGGCTTGATCACCGGCAGGGTCTCGAACTGGTGGAAGGGCGGCGGCGAGGACAGCGTCCATTCCAGCGTCGTCGCCCCCTCGCCGTACGGGTTCGGCGCCGCCTGCCGGCCGCGCGCCAGCGCGTAGACGACGTTGACCACGAACAGCACCGTCGCCACGCCGGCGATGTAGGCGCCGACCGACGAGATCATGTTCCAGCCGGCGAAGGCGTCGGGATAGTCGGGGATGCGCCGCGGCATGCCGGCCAGCCCGGCGAAATGCATCGGGAAGAAGACCAGGTTGACGCCGATGAAGCTGCCCCAGAAGTGGATGTGGCCCAGCGTCTCGTTGAGCTCGCGGCCGCTCATCTTGCTGAACCAGTAGTAGAAGCCGGCGAAGATGGCGAAGGTGGCGCCGAGCGACATCGTGTAGTGGAAGTGCGCCACCACGTAGTAGGTGTCGTGCAGCGCCGTGTCCATGCCGGCGTTGGCCAGCACCACGCCGGTGACGCCGCCGACCGTGAACAGGAAGATGAAGCCGATCGCCCAAATCATCGGCAGCCGGAACTGGATCGAGCCGCCCCACATGGTGGCGATCCACGAGAAGATCTTGATGCCGGTGGGCACGGCGATGACCATCGTCGCGGCGGTGAAATAGGCCTTGGTGTCGACGTCGAGGCCGACCGTGTACATGTGGTGGGCCC
This sequence comes from uncultured Rhodospirillaceae bacterium, assembly GCA_964442055.1. Classification (GTDB taxonomy): domain Bacteria; phylum Pseudomonadota; class Alphaproteobacteria; order Ferrovibrionales; family Ferrovibrionaceae; genus CAYTWJ01. The sequence goes on from CAYTWJ010000036.1 coordinate 9,837, forward strand.
AGACCACGAAGCCGACGAAGCCGATCGCGACCATCGCATAGGCCATGCCGAGATAGCCGAACACCGGCTTGCGCGAGAAGGTCGAGATGATCTGGCTGATCATGCCGAAGCCGGGCAGGATCAGGATGTAGACCTCGGGATGGCCGAAGAACCAGAACAGGTGCTGGAACAGCACCGGGTCGCCGCCGCCGGCCGCGTCGAAGAAGTGGGTGCCGAAATTGCGGTCGGTCAGCAGCATGGTGATCGCGCCCGCCAGCACCGGCAGCGAGAGCAGGAGCAGGAAGGCGGTGACCAGGATCGACCAGACGAACAGCGGCATGCGGTGCAGCGTCATGCCCGGCGCGCGCATGTTGAAGATGGTGGTGATGAAGTTGATGGCGCCGAGGATCGACGAGGCGCCGGCGAGGTGCAGGCTCAGGATGGCGAAGTCCACCGCCGGCCCGGGATGCCCGAGGCTCGAGGTCAGCGGCGGGTAGACGGTCCAGCCGCCGCCGACGCCGTCGCCGCCCGCCGGCCCCGGCACGAAGATCGAGATCACCAGCAGCAGGATCGACGGCGGCAGCAGCCAGAACGAGATGTTGTTCATGCGCGGGAAGGCCATGTCGGGCGCCCCGATCATGATCGGCACGAACCAGTTGCCGAAGCCGCCGATCATCGCCGGCATGACCATGAAGAACACCATGATCAGGCCGTGGCCGGTGACCAGCACGTTGAACAGGTGATGGTCGCCGCCGAGGATGCCGTTGCCCGGCGCCGCCAGCTCCATGCGGATCAGCACCGACATCAGGCCGCCGACCAGGCCGCCGCAGATGGCGAAGATCAGGTAGAGCGTGCCGATGTCCTTGTGGTTGGTCGAATAGACCCAGCGCTTCCAGCCGGTCGGGTGCCCGTGCGCCTCGCGACCGTGGGCTGCGTGCCCGGCCTGGGCGGTGCTCGGATTGGCCATGATCGTCGTCCTTCCTCGGATTACTGGCGGGTCTCGACGACGCGGGCGGCGACGTTGACCGCCGGCTCGTCGACGCGCGCGAACTTCTTCTTCGCCTCCTCAACCCATTTGGCGAAGGCTTCCTTGGATACCACCTCGACGGCGATCGGCATGAAGCCGTGGTTGCTGCCGCAGAGCTCGGAGCACTGGCCGTAATAGACGCCCTCGCGCTCGACGCGGAACCAGCCCTCGTTGAGCCGGCCGGGCACGGCGTCTTTCTTGAGACCGAAGGCGGGGACGGTCCAGGAATGGATGACGTCGTCCGCCGTGGTCTGCAGTCGCACGGTGGTGTTCACCGGCACGACGACGCGGTTGTCGGTCTCGAGCAGGCGGGGCTGGCCGGCCTTGAGATCCTCGTCCGACACCATCAGCGCGTCGAAGGTGAAGTTGCCGTGGTCGGGATATTCGTAGCTCCAGAACCACTGGTGGCCGATCGCCTTGATCGTCATGTCGGCCTTCGGCACCACGTCCTCCAAGTAGAGCAGCTTGAAGGAGGGGATGGCGATGACGATCAGGATCATCACCGGCACCACGGTCCAGATCACCTCGATGACGGTGTTGTGCGCGGTCTTCGACGGCACCGGGTTCTTGTCGGCGCGGAAGCGCACCATGACGTAGACCAGCAGCGCCAGCACGAAGACCGTGATCACGGTGATGATGATCAGCAGCAAGTTGTGGAAGCTGCCGATGTCGCCGGCCACCACCGTCGCCGGCTGCTGCAGCCCCAGCTGCCAGGCCGCCGGCTGCGCCGCGTGGGCCGCGCCCGCGCCGGCGACAGCCGCCAGCGCCGCGAACAAACTCGCCATCGCTCTTGTCCAGGTCATATTCCGCCCCACTCCCTCGTACATGTCGCCCGGCCGGGCAGTGCCGCGGCCGGGCCCCTCGGCGCGCGCGCAGAGGGCCGGATTCGACGGCGCCAACATAAGGCAAAGCATTGCGCCGGCACCCCTTCTGCCGGGTTGTGCGACGATTTGTCGCAATTCGCGCCGGCGCGCACCGCGCCGCCGACGCTCAGCGGCCCTCGCCCGCCTCGCCGAGCGCGCGGCGCACGCGGCGCAGGCCGCGCCAGACTGCGAAGGCGGTGATCGGGATCGCCAGCGCGGTCACCACCTCCTTGGCCAGCGGCAGCCCCAGCACATGGCCGGCGGCGGCGGCATAGCCGACCAGGCCGACGACGTAATAGGTGATCGCCGCCACCGACAGGCCCTCGACGGTCTGCTGCAGGCGCAGTTGCAGCCGCGCGCGCCGGTTCATCGAGGCGAGCAGCTCGAGGTTCTGCTGCTCGAGCGTGACGTCGACCCGGGTGCGCAGCAGGTCGCCGGTGCGGGTGACGCGGCGCGACAGGTTTTCGAGCCGCTCGTGCACGCTCTCGCAGGTGCGCATCGCCGGCGTCAGTCGCCGCTCCATGAACTCGGCGATGGTCGTCAGGCCCTCGATGCGCGCCTCGCGCAGCTCGGCGATGCGGCGGACGACGAGGGCGTGATAGGCGCGCGCGGCGCCGAACCGGTAGGGAGTCTCGGCGGCCAGCGACTCGACCTCGCCGGCGAGCAGCGACAGGTCGCGCAGCATCGCCCGCTCGCCCTCGATCGCCTGCAGCGTCTCGAGCGAGGTGGCGAGCTCGGCGAGCCGCCGCTCCATCGCCGTCACCTTGGGCGCCACCTCGCGGGCGAGCGGCAAAGCGAGCAGCGCCATCATGCGGTAGGTCTCGATCTCGAGCAGGCGCTGCACCAGGCGACCGCTCTGGCCGCGGGTCAGGCCGCGATCGTGGACCAGCATTCGCACCGCGCCGTCGTCGCGCAGCACGAAATCCGTCCACACCGCGGCGCGGCCGCTGGAGACCAGGCTGCCGGCGGGCGCGCGCCCGCCGAAGACGCGGGTCAAGTCCTCGGCCATCGGCGCCGCCTGCTCCGGTGCCAGCAGAACCAGCTCGACGGCGACGAGAAGCTCGCCCGGCAGCCCGGCCAGCCAGTCGCCGGGCAGCCGCGCCAGCGCCGACTCGGCGAAGGGCTCGGCGGCGGCGCCGCTCACGCGCACGGTATAGGTCGAGAACTCGGTATGGCGCTCCCAGACCAGCGTCCAGCCCGCGCGCGGCATCTCGGCGCTGAAATGGCTGGCGTCCTCGGGCGGACCGGCGACGCCGAACCGGCCGAGGAGCGCCGCCAGATGCCCGCGCTCGGCCGCCGCCGTCGCCTCGCCGGTGACCAGAGCCAGACGACTGATGCGCGCCGGCGATGCCACCGGCGCCGGCGGCCGCGCGTGCAGCTCGGCGGCCAGCCGCTCGCGCCAGCGGTGGGCGCGCAGCGCCGCCGTCGCGCCGGGCGCGCCGGCCGGGCTGACATCGCCGCTCCGCTGCACCATATCTCTCCGGTAAGCCTTCCTGGCGCCATGTTAAGGTGCCGCGCCGGCGACGCCAGCGCCAAATTGCCTTGAGCCGACCGCCGGCAACCGCGAGGGATGACCCAAGATGACCGACCAGGCCGCCGAGCTGTTCTTCACCCGCGCCGGCCTCGACCGCGGCCGGGTCGAGCGCCTGACCGGCGAGGCGCTGACCGGCGCCGACGACGGCGAGCTGTTCCTCGAATACGCCCAGTCGGAGAGCTTCGCCTTCGACGACGGCCGGCTCAAGAGCGCGAGCTTCGACACCAGCCAGGGCTTCGGCCTGCGCGCCGTCTCGGGCGAGCAGACCGGCTACGCCCACGCCTCCGAGCTCAGCGAAGAGGCGATCGCCCGCGCCGCGGCCACGGTGCGCGCGGTGCGCTCGGGCCGCGGCGGCACCGCCGCCGAGCCGCCGGCGCGCACCAACCGCCATCTCTACACCGACGCCAATCCGCTGGCCGAGGTGCCTTTCGAGGCCAAGGTGAAGCTCTTGCAGGAGATCGACGCCTATGCGCGGGGCAAGGACGCGCGCGTGCGCCAGGTCTCGGCCTCGCTCGCCGGCTCGTGGCAGGCGGTGGCGATCCTGCGCGCCGACGGCAGCATGGTCGAGGACATCCGGCCGCTGGTCCGCCTCAACGTCTCGATCGTCGCCGGCGAGGGCGAGCGCCAGGAGGCCGGCAGCTACGGCACCGGCGGGCGCACCGGCTACGCCGCCTATCTCGATGCCGCTTCCTGGCGCGCCGCCGCCGACGAGGCGCTGCGCCAGGCGCTGGTCAATCTCGGCTCGGTGCCGGCGCCGGCCGGCGAGATGACGGTGGTGCTCGGCCCCGGCTGGCCGGGCATTTTGCTGCACGAGGCGATCGGCCACGGCCTCGAGGGCGACTTCAACCGCAAGAAGACCTCGGCCTTCGCCGGCCGGCTCGGCGAGCGCGTCGCCGCCCCCGGCGTCACCGTGCTCGACGACGGCACGCTGCCCGACCGGCGCGGCTCGCTCTCCATCGACGACGAAGGCACGCCGAGCCAGGCCACGGTGCTGATCGAGGACGGCATCCTCAAGGGCTACATGCAGGACCGGCTCAACGCCCGCCTGATGGGCATGCGCCCGACCGGCAACGGCCGCCGCCAGAGCTTCGCCCACATGCCGATGCCGCGCATGACCAACACCTACATGCTGGCCGGCCGCGAGGACCCGCGCGCCATCCTCGCCTCGGTGCGCAAGGGGGTGTACGCGGTCAATTTCGGCGGCGGCCAGGTCGACATCACCTCGGGCAAGTTCGTCTTCGCCTGCACCGAGGCCTACGCGATCGAGGACGGCAAGGTCGGCGCCGCGCTCAAGGGCGCGACCCTGATCGGCCAGGGCTCGGAGGTGCTGAAGCGGGTCAGGGCGGTGGGCAGCGACCTCAAGCTCGATCCCGGCATCGGCACCTGCGGCAAGAACGGCCAGGGCGTGCCGGTCGGCGTCGGCCAGCCGACCTTGCGCATGGACAGGATCACCGTCGGCGGGACGGGATAGAGTCCGGGCCCTCAAAAATATGCAA
>CAYTWJ010000037.1:0-14664 GCA_964442055.1 uncultured Rhodospirillaceae bacterium
AAGGGCATCGTGCTCACCGGCGGCGGCGCGCTGCTCGGCAATCTCGATCTGGTGCTGCGCCATGCCACCGGCCTGCCGGTCTCGATCGCCGACGAGCCGCTGAGCTGCGTCGCGCTCGGAACGGGGCGCGCGCTCGAGGACATGAAGACGCTGAAGAACGTGCTCTACAGCCCGTATTGACGCCAGCGGCGCCCCGGTGGGCGCGGCGGGGGCATGGAGGGAGGAGACTCTAGGTGCGATTGCGGGGCGGAAGCGCAATGCGCCTTGCGGTGCCGCTCAAGGCGCTGGCGCAGCGCTTCGCCCTCTTCCTGCTGGTCGCGACCGCCATCGCGCTGCTGGTCATCGGCAAGGCCGACATCGCGCTCACCGAGCGCCTGCGTGCCGTGGTCATCGACGCGGTGTCGCCGCTGCTCTCGGCATTGTCGGAACCGGTCGCCGCGGTTCACCGCCTGGTCGACACGGTCGACAACGTCGTCTACGTCCACCGCGAGAACGCCCGGCTGCGCGAGGAGAACGCGCGCCTCTTGCACTGGCAGGAGGTGGCCCGACGCCTCGAACAGGACAACGCGGCGCTGCGCCGCCACCTGTCGCTGACCAGCGAAACGCCGTTCGCCTTCGTTTCCGCGCGGGTGATCGGCGATTCCGGTGGCCCGTTCGTGCGCACGGTGCTGGTCAATGCCGGCAGCCGCGACGGCCTCAGGAAGGGCCAGGCCGCGCTCGGCGATCGCGGCCTGGTGGGGCGCATCGTCGAGACGGGACAACGGGCGGCGCGCGTGCTGCTGATCACCGACCTCAATTCGCGGGTGCCCGTGGTGGTCGGCGCCGAACGACATCGGGCGATCCTTGCCGGCGACAATTCCGGGCGGCCGCAACTCGAATACTTGCCGACGGTGGCACCGGTCGCCGTCGGCGACCGCATCGAGACCTCCGGCGAGGGCGGCGTTTTCCCCGCCGGCCTGCCGGTGGGCGTGGTCGGCGGCGTCGGCGACGGGCTGCCGCGGGTCGAGCCCTTCGTCGATCTCGACCGGCTGGAATTCGTGCGCATGCTCCAGTTCGCGGCACCGACGGTCCGCCGCGGCGATCCCTCGATCGGGGCCTCGGGGGAATGACCCCGCGCAGCCGCCGCAGCCTGCGCGACGAGGTATGGACGCTGGCGCCGGCGGCGCTGACCTTCGTCCTCATGGTGGTCGGCTTCCTGCCGCTGCAGCTGCCTTATTTCGCCGCGCCGGCGCCGATGTTCTCGGTGATCGCCGTCTTCTACTGGAGCACCTACCGTCCCGATCTGATGCCGGCCCCGCTCGCCTTCGCGCTCGGCCTGGTGCACGACGTGCTCAGCGGCGGGCCGATCGGGCTGATGGCGCTCGTGCTGACGCTGGTGCATGCGTTCTGCATCAACCAGCGCCGCATCCTGGTCGGCAAGTCGTTTGTCCTTGGCTGGATCGGCTTTGCCTTTGTCGCCGGCGGCGCTGCAGCGGTGGCGTGGGCGGCGACGGTCGCCCTCCATATGCGCCTGGTCGACCCGTCGCCGGCGCTGGTGCAGCTGATCGCCTCGATGGCGATCTATCCCGTCCTGGCCTGGCTGTTCGGCCGCACCGAGCAGCTGATGCCGCGCCCGGCGTGAAGCGGCGATGGAACGCCGCGATCTCGGCCGGATCAAGCTGCTGAGCCGCCGCGCGGCGGTCATCGGCGGGGTAAAGATCGGCCTGCTCGGCGCGCTGGCGGCGCGCCTCTATTACCTGCAGGTGCTGCAATCGGACCAGTACGCGCTGCTGGCCGAGGACAACCGGATCTCGATGCGCCTGCTGGCGCCGCCGCGCGGCCGGATTCTCGACCGTTTCGGCCGCGAAATCGCCAGCAACCGGCGCAACTACCGCGTCCTCCTGGTGGCCGAGCAGACATCGAGCGTCGCCGGCACGCTGGCGCGCCTCGGCGAGCTCATGCCGATCGACGAGGGCCAGCGCGCGCGCGTGCTGCGCGAAGTGGCGCGCAAGCGCAAGTTCATGCCGGTGATGGTCGCCGAGAACCTGAGCTGGGAGGACTTCGCCCGCATCAACATCCACAGCCCCGAACTTCCCGGCATCCAGCTCGATGTCGGCGAGACGCGCGATTACCCGTTCGGGCCGCTTTTTGCCCACGTCGCCGGCTACGTCGCCGCGGTGTCGCAGCAGGATCTCAGCGACAACGACGACCCGTTGCTCGATCTGCCGGGTTTTCGCATCGGCAAAAGCGGCGCTGAGCGGGTCTACGATCTCGACCTGCGCGGGCGGGCGGGCGACAGCCGCATCGAGGTCAACGCCTACGGCCGGGTCATCCGCGAGCTCGCCCGCCAGGACGGCGAGCCGGGCAGCGACCTGCGGCTGACCATCGACGCCGATCTGCAGCGCTTCGCCTACGAGCGCATGAACGGCGAAAGCGGCGCCGTCGTCGTCCTCGACGTCCTGACCGGCGACGTGCTGACCCTGGTGTCGAGCCCGGGCTTCGACCCCAACTGGTTCAATGTCGGCATCACCGGCGAGCAGTGGCGCCAGCTCAATACCGACAAGTACCGGCCGCTGATCAACAAGACCATCCAGGGCCAGTATCCGCCGGGCTCGACATTCAAGATGATGGTCGCGCTGGCCGGGCTCGAGACCGGCACGATCACGCCCGAGCACCGGGTTTCCTGTCCTGGCCAGGTGACGCTCGGCAACGCCACCTTCCACTGCTGGAAGAAGGGCGGCCACGGCAGCCTGAGCCTGCTCCAGGGCATCGAGCAGAGCTGCGATGTCTATTTCTACGACGTCGCCCGCCGCCTCGGACCCGACCGCATCGCCGAGATGGCGCGGCGCTTCGGGCTCGGTCAGCCGACCCGGATCGACCTGCCCAACGAGCGCGGCGGCCTGATTCCGACCCGGGAATGGAAGATGGCGGCGCTCGGCCAAGCCTGGTCGGCCGGCGAGTCGCTGGTCATCGGCATCGGCCAGGGCTACGTGCTGGCAACACCGCTCCAGCTCGCCGTCATGGCGGCGCGGATCGCCAACGGCGGCCATGCCGTCGAGCCGCGCGTGGTGCGGGGCGGCGACCCCGGGCGCGAGGCGGCGCTGGCGCGCGGCGTGCCGCTCGGCCCCTCGCTCGGGATCAGCCCGGCGGCGCTCAACGTCGTCGTGCAGGGCATGACCCAGGTCACCAACAGCCAGCGCGGCACCGCCTTCGGTGCGCGGATCAAGATCGCCGGCCAGGAAATGGCCGGCAAGACCGGCACCAGCCAGGTTCGCCGCATCACCAAAAGCGAGCGCGAGAGCGGCGCCTACAAGCGCGACGACAAGCCGTGGGAGGAGCGCGACCACGCGGTGTTCGTCGGCTTCGCCCCGCTCGGCCGCGCGCGCTATGCCTGCGCCGTGCTGATCGAGCACGGCGGCGGCGGCTCGAAGGCGGCCGCGCCGGTGGCGCGCGACGTGCTGATCGAGGCGCAGCGGCTCGATTCCGCGCGCCGCCCCGGCGAACGCCTGGCCGGCCCCGCCGCCGGCCGCCACGCCGAAGACGGCAGGGGCTGAGGGGCGGCCATGGCCGACGTCTTCGGCAGCCGCGAATTCGACTTGAGCCTCGGGCGCAAGCTGCGCGAGATCAACTGGGGCCTCCTGCTGCTGCTGACGCTGATCGCGTCGGTCGGTTTCGTCGCGCTCTATTCTGCGGGCGGCGGCAGCTTCAGCCCCTGGGCGTCGCGCCAGATGCTGCGCTTCGGCATCGGCATGGTGCTGCTGGTCGGCGTGGCGCTGGTCGACATCCGCGTCTGGCTCCGCTACGCCTACCTCATCTACGGCGTCGCCCTGGTGCTGCTGGTGGCGGTCGAGCTGGTCGGCCGGATCGGCATGGGGGCGCAGCGCTGGCTCGATCTCGGCATTGTCCAGGTGCAGCCGTCCGAGATCATGAAGATCGCGCTGGTCCTCACCCTCGCGCGCTATTTCCACGGCCTCGACGAGGACGAGGTGGGGCGCATCCGCTGGCTGATCGTGCCGACCATCCTGGTGCTGATGCCGGTCGCGCTGGTGCTCAAGCAGCCCGACCTCGGCACCGCGGTGATGCTGCTGCTCGGCGGGGCGGCGCTCTTCTTCCTCGCCGGCGTGCGGGTCTGGAAGTTCCTGGTCGTCGGCGTCGCCGCCGTCGGCGTGCTGCCCGTCGCCTGGCAGTTCCTGCACGAGTACCAGAAGAAGCGGGTGCTGATCTTCCTCGATCCCGAGCAGGATCCGCTCGGCGCCGGCTACCACATCCTGCAATCGAAGATCGCGCTCGGCTCGGGCGGCATGTTCGGCAAGGGCTTCCTGCAGGGGACGCAGTCGCATCTCAATTTCCTGCCCGAGAAGCAGACCGACTTCATCTTCACCACCCTGGCCGAGGAATTCGGCCTGCTCGGCGGGCTGGTCCTGGTCGGCCTCTACGCCCTGCTGATCGCCTACGCCTACGCCATCGCGCTGCGCGCCCGCAGCCAGTTCGGGCGGCTGCTCGGGCTCGGCATCGGCTGCCTGCTGTTCGTCTATGTCTTCGTCAACATTGCCATGGTCAGCGGCCTCCTCCCGGTGGTCGGCGTGCCCTTGCCGCTGGTCTCGTACGGCGGCACGGCGATGCTCACGCTGCAGGTCGGCTTCGGGCTCCTGATGGGGGTCTACGTCCACCGCGACCTCGAGCTGCCGCGCCGGGTCGGCAACATCGGACTCTGAAAGGCGCCCGAACCGGCCGAAGAATCGCCCTTGGCGGGGCGGCGCAAGGGGCATCGACAAGGCCTGCCCGCTTTGCTATACCGCTGCCTCCCAAAGGGCCGCGGGGCGCATAGCTCAGTTGGTAGAGCAGCTGACTCTTAATCAGCGGGTCCCAGGTTCGAGTCCTGGTGCGCCCACCAGCCCTTCATCTTCGGCCGCCTTGGCGCCCGGGCGCGGACGGCGGCGAAAGGCGGCCTTGCCCACCGCCCGCCGCAACGAGAGCCGCGGATGCGCAAGCTCGAACTGACCATCGGACCGGTTCGCCTGATCGCCGAGCTCGGCGACACGCCCACCGCGGCGGCGCTCTGGCAGGCGGCGCCCTTCGAGGCGCGGGCGCGGACCTGGGGCGAGGAGGTCTATTTCGCCACCCCGGTGCGCGCGGCGCGCGAGGCGGATGCGCGTGCCGTCGTCGAGCGCGGCGAGCTCGCCTTCTGGGTCGAGGGCGACGCCATCGCCATCGGCTACGGCCGCACCCCGATCTCGCGCGGCGACGAGATCCGGCTGGCCGCGCCGGCCAACATCTGGGGACGCACCCGCGACGACGTGCGCGAGCTCGCGCGCGTCAAGGATGGCGACGCCATCCGCGTCGAACGCATCGGCTGACGCGGCGGCGATGCCCGCGAGCCCGCTCCGCACCGTCCCGACCGCGCCCATCGCCGGCCAGCGCCCCGGCACCTCGGGGCTGCGCAAGAAGGTGCGCGAGGTGCGCGCGCCGGGCTATCTCGAGAACTTCCTGCAATCGATCTTCGACGCCGTCGACGGCCTCGCCGGCGGCACGCTGGTGCTCGGCGGCGATGGCCGTTTCCACAACCGCGAGGCGATCCAGACCGTGCTGCGCATGGCCGCCGCCAACGACGTGGCCCGGGTGCTGGTCGGGCGCGGCGGCATCCTGTCGACGCCGGCGGCGAGCTGCGTCATCCGCAAGCACGGGGCGGCCGGCGGCATCGTGCTCTCGGCCAGCCACAATCCCGGCGGGCCCGAGGCCGATTTCGGCATCAAGTACAACATCGCCAACGGCGGCCCGGCGCCCGAGGCGCTGACCGAGAAGATCTACCGCCTGAGCCGCGCGATCGCCGCCTACCGCATCGTCGACGCGCCGCCGGTCGACATCGACCGCCCCGGCGACCACCGGCTCGGGCCGATGCGCGTCTCGGTGATCGACCCGGTCGCCGACTATGCCGGCCTGATGGAGCGGCTGTTCGATTTCGACCGGCTGCGCGCGCTGCTCTCCGGCGGCGCCTTCCGGCTGCGCTTCGACGCCATGCACGCGGTCACCGGGCCTTATGCCGTCGAGATACTCGAGCGCCGCCTCGGCGCGCCGGCGGGCAGCGCGGTCAATGCCGAACCACTGCCCGACTTCGGCGGCCACCCGCCCGACCCCAATCCAGTGCACGCGGCGCACCTGGTTGAGCTGATGGCGCGCCCCGACGCGCCCGATTTCGCCGCCGCCTCGGACGGCGACGGCGACCGCAACATGATTCTCGGGCGCGGCTTCTTCGTCACTCCAAGCGACAGCCTGGCCGTGCTCGCGGCGAACGCCCATCTGGTACCGGGCTATGCCGGCGGCCTCAAGGGCGTCGCCCGCTCTATGCCGACCAGCCGGGCCGTCGATCGCGTGGCGGCGGCGCTCGGCGTGCCCTGCTACGAGACGCCGACCGGCTGGAAGTTCTTCGGCAACCTGCTCGATGCCGGCCGCATCACGCTGTGCGGCGAGGAGAGCTTCGGCACCGGCTCCGACCACGTGCGCGAGAAGGACGGGCTGTGGGCGGTGCTGTTCTGGCTCGATCTGCTGGCCGCCCGCCGCCAGCCGGTCGCGCAGATCGTACGCGACCACTGGCGCCGCTTCGGCCGGCATTACTATTCCCGCCACGACTACGAGGGCATCGACAGCACCGCCGCCGAGCGCCTGATCGACAACTTGCGCCGGCGCCTGCCGTCGCTGGCCGGCAGCAGCCTCGCCGGCCACGACGTCGAGACGGCCGACGACTTCGCCTACCTCGATCCGGTCGACGGCTCGCTCAGCGAGCGGCAGGGGGTGCGGCTCATCCTCGGCGACGCCGCGCGCATCGTCTTCCGCCTCTCGGGCACCGGAACCGAGGGGGCGACGCTGCGGGTCTATTTCGAGCGCTTCGAGCCTGATCCCGGCCGCCAGGACCTGGATGTGCAGGCAGCGCTTGTCGGGCTGGTCGAAGCCGCCGACGCGGTCGCCGACATCCGGTCGATTACCGGCCGGCCGGGCCCGTCGCTGATCACCTGAGGGGGCGATGGCGGCGATCGACGACAGCGAATCCTGGCGGGCGCTCAAGCGCCACCATCGCGACGTCGGCCGCCTGCACATGCGCGACCTGTTCGCGGCCGATGCGCGCCGCTTCGAGCGCTTCTCGCTGCGGCTCGGCGATTTCCTGCTCGACTATTCCAAGAACCGCGTCACCGACGAGACGATGCGGCTGCTGCGCGACCTCGCGGTGGCGGCCGGCGTGCCGGACTGGATCGAGCGGATGTTCCGCGGCGAGCGCATCAATGCGACCGAAGGCCGCGCCGTTCTGCACGTGGCGCTGCGCAACCGCAGCAACGAGCCGATGCGGGTCGACGGCACCGACGTGATGCGGCAGGTCAACGCGGTTCTCGCCCGCATGCGCGTCTTCGCCGAGGCGGTGCGCGGCGGCGCCTGGCGCGGCTTCACCGGCCAGCCGATCCGCGCGGTGGTCAATATCGGCATCGGCGGCTCGGACCTGGGCCCGCGCATGGCGATGGCCGCGCTCGACGCCTATCGCGGCGGCGGTCCGGAATGCCGCTTCGTCAGCAACGTCGACGGCGCCGATCTGGCGCTGGCGCTGCGCGGCCTCGATGCCGCGTCGACGCTGTTCGTCGTCGCCTCCAAGACCTTCACCACCCAGGAGACGATGGCCAATGCCGAGAGCGCGCGCGCCTGGTTGATCGAAGGGCTCGGCGAGCGCGCCGCGGTGGCGCGCCATTTCGTCGCCGTCTCGACCAGCCGCGAACTGGTCGAACGGTTCGGCATCGCGCCCGAGAACATGTTCGAGTTCTGGGACTGGGTCGGCGGGCGCTACTCGCTGTGGTCGGCGATCGGGCTGCCGATCGCCCTCGGCGTCGGCATGGACAATTTCGAGCGCCTCCTCGACGGCGCCCACGAGATGGACCGCCACTTCCGCCAGGCGCCGCCGCCTGAGAACCTGCCGCTGACGCTGGCGCTGCTCTCGGTCTGGAACACCAACTTCCTCGGCGCCCACAGCCACGCGGTGCTGCCCTACGACCAGGGGCTGCGCTACCTGCCGGCCTACCTGCAGCAGGCCGAGATGGAGAGCAACGGCAAGGCGGTCGGGCGCGACGGCCGGCGCCTGCGCCACCACAGCGCGCCGGTCCTGTGGGGCGAGCCGGGCACCAACGGCCAGCACGCCTTCTACCAGCTCATCCACCAGGGCACCCGCCTGGTGCCGTGCGACTTCATCGCGCCGGCGGAGAGCGCGCACGCCCTTGGTCGCCACCACGACATCCTGATCGCCAACTTCCTCGCCCAGGCGGAAGCGCTGATGCGCGGCCGCAGCCGCGCCGAGGCGGCCGCCGAGCTCGCCGCCGCCGGCATCAAGGGCGCGGCGCGGCGGGCGCAGCTCCCTCACCGCGTCTTTCCCGGCAACCGGCCGAGCAACGCCATTCTCTTCCGCCGGCTCGATCCGCACACGCTGGGCCGCCTGGTCGCGCTCTACGAGCACAAGATCTTCGTCCAGGGGGTGATCTGGGGCATCAACTCCTTCGACCAGTGGGGCGTCGAGCTCGGCAAGCAGCTCGCCGGCCGCATCCTGCCCGAGCTCGGCGCCGGCGCCGCACCGGGCGCGCACGACGGCTCGACCGCCGGCCTCATCGCGCATTACCGGCGGCTGCTCGGACGCCGCTGACGGCGCGCGTCTCGCGGCTGCCCGGCAACGCGCGCCGGTCTATAGTCGGCCTCTGCCGGAGAGGGAGGGGCCATGGCGCGCGAACTCGTCGTCGTCGATCATCCGCTGGTCCAGCACAAGCTGACGCTGATGCGGCGCAAGGAGACGCCGACGGCCGAGTTCCGCCGGCTGTTACGGGAGCTCAGCCTGCTGCTCGCCTACGAAGTGACGCGCGACTTGCCGCTCGGCGAGGCGGAGATCGAGACGCCGCTGGCGAGGATGCGCGCGCCGGTGCTGGCCGGCAAGAAGCCCTGCCTGGTCTCGGTCCTGCGCGCCGGCACCGGCATCCTCGAGGGCATGCTCGACCTGCTGCCGTCGGCCCCGGTCGGCCATATCGGCCTGGTGCGCGACGAGCGGACGCTGATGCCGAGCGAATACTATTACAAGGTGCCCGCCGACATCGCCGAGCGGCCGGTCATCGTCGTCGATCCGATGCTCGCCACCGGCCATTCGGCGATCGCCGCCGCGCGTCGCCTGAAGGCGAGCCGGGCCCGGCGCATCAAGCTGGTTTCGATCCTCGCCGTGCGCGAGGGCATCGACGCCTTCCACGCCGAGCATCCGGACGTGCCGGTGATCACCGCGGCGATCGACCGGCAGCTCGACGAGCGTGGCTACATCCTGCCGGGCTTGGGCGATGCCGGAGACCGCCTCTTCGGCACAATGTGATCGCGGCCGTCATCCGTCTTTGGAACTAGCCCTCGCCGGCCGGCGGCGCCTTTGTCGCCGGTGGGGGGTGAAATCCTATATAGATTCGAGGAAGTCCGGTCTGCGACGCCGTCGCGGGGGCCGTCATGCCGATCGTCGGAAACCGTTATCCCTTCACCGAGGACTATGTCGCCATCGCGCCGGCGCAGGCCGGCGTGTACGCGATCTATAACCAGGGCGGCGTGATCTATTACGGGCATGCCCTTGGCGGCCTGGTGACGATCCGCAGCCGCCTCGAAGATCACATTTCGGGCCGCGAGGGCGTCTGCACCCGCTGGGCCTACGAGTTCCGTTACGAGGAATGCGCCGATCCGCCGGCCCGCGAGCAGGAGCTGCTCGAGGAATATCGCCGCGAGCACGGCGCCGTGCCACGTTGCAACGCGCCCGAGCGATAGGATCTATTCGGCGGCTTCGGCCAGGCCGCAGAGCGCGGCGAGGCAGGTGCCGGCGCCGCCGGCCTTGCCGTCGGCGGCGAAGACCAACTCCCGGCTGCCGTTCGGCAACGCCCCCAGGACACGCAGCCGGAACGGCGCGCTCGACCCTGGCACGACATTGAACTGGAAGGTCAGGCCCGAGGCCGGGTCGGTGACCGTCTGTTCGCGGATCGCCCAGGTTTGTTTGGCGGAATGGTGGCTCATGGCCCCCTCCAGGCAGGACGCCACCACCATCGGCGAGAATGGTTAATTACCGATTACCGGCCGTCGGCCGGCTCGGGCAGCGGCAGCGCGGTGCGGTACTTCACCTGCTTGAGCGCGAAGCTCGACTTGATGCTGGCGACGCCAGGAACGCGCGTCAGGTGGTCCATCAGGAAGCGTTCGTAGGCGGTCAGATCGGCGACGACGATGCGCAGCAAGTAGTCGAAGTCGCCGGTCATCAGGTAGCACTCCATCACCTCGGGGCGTTCGAGGATAGCCGCCTCGAAGACCTCCAGCGCCCGCTCCACCTGGCGCTCCAGAGTCACGCTGACGAAGACGCTGACGGGCAGGCCGACCGCCGCCGGGTCGACCAGGGTGACATGGCGCCGGATCACGCCGGCCTCCTCGAGGTCGCGCACGCGCCGTAAGCAGGGGGAGGGGCTCAGGCCCACCGCCTCCGCCAGCTCGACATTGGGCAGGCGGGCGTTCTCTTGCAGGCGGGCGAGAATACGGCGGTCGATAGCGTCGAGGGTGGGAGTTGGCAATTTTATTCTCCGGAGGTCGATGGTGACGCAACAGGATTGCTTAGAAAAGCCATAATCGCGCCATTTTCGCAATGCTCTTCTTTGCGGCAAGCAGTAGAATTGCCCTTCCGGACCCCTCGTTCCGAAAGCGAAGCCATGCCGCAGCCGCTGCGCAAGCCGATCGCCCTTCCCCGCGTTGCCGGCCCCAAGCCGGTCGTCGAGGCGCGCGATCTGGCACTGCTGCGGGCGCTCGAGCGCAAGACGCTCTGGCTCGCCACCTGGATGATCCACAACGCCAACCATGTCCGGCCGTCGCGCGACGGCCTCAAGGTCGGCGGCCATCAGGCGTCGTGCGCTTCGGCGGTGACGCTGATGACGGCGCTCTATTACCGGGTGCTCGGCCCGCACGACCGCGTCGCGGTCAAGCCGCATGCCAGCCCGGTCTTCCACGCCATCCAGTACCTGCTCGGCCGGCAGGGGCGCGACAAGCTCGAGGCCTTTCGCGCGTTGGGCGGCGCGCAGTCCTATCCTTCGCGCACCAAGGATTCCGACGATGTCGACTTCTCGACCGGCTCGGTCGGGCTCGGCGTCGGCGCCACGCTCTTCGCCTCGCTGGTGCGGGACTACGTGCGCCTGCACGAGCTCGGCCCCGAAGCGCCGGCCGGGCGGATGGTGGCCATCGTCGGCGACGCCGAGCTCGACGAGGGCAACGTCTTCGAGGCGATGCTGGAAGGCTGGAAGCACGGCGTGCGCAATCTGTGGTGGGTGATCGACTACAATCGCCAGAGCCTCGACGGCGTGGTCTCCGACCGGCTGTTCCAGAAGATCCAGTCCTTCTTCGCCACTGTCGGCTGGAAGGTGGTGACGCTGAAATACGGCAAGCTGCTCGAGGCGGCATTTTGCGGGCCGGCCGGGGCCGCGCTCCGGCGCTGGATCGACGACTGCCCGAACGATCTCTACTCGGCGCTGACCTTCAAGGGCGGCGACGCCTGGCGCCGGCAGCTCGCGCACGATCTCGCCGGCACGCCCGGTCTCGACGACCTGCTGGCGGCGCACGACGACGCCTCGTTGCACCGGCTGATGACCAATCTCGCCGGCCACGACATGGAGGCGATTCTCGAGGCCTTCGCCGCCGCGGCCGCCGATGACGACGCGCCGCACTGCTTTGTCGCCTACACGGTGAAGGGCTACAACCTGCCCTTCGCCGGGCACAAGGACAACCATGCCGGGCTGATGAGCCCCGAGCAGATGGCGCGCTACAAGGCCGCCCAGGGCATCGCCGACGGTGAGGAATGGGACCGCTTCGCCGGCCTCGAGGTCGACCGCGGGGCGCTCGAACGCTTTCTCGCCGATGTCCCCTTCGCCCGCCGCGCCACGCCGGCGCGCCCGCGCCCGGCGCCGGTGGCGATGCCCGATCCCGGCATCGCCATCGCCGGCCGGATGTCGACCCAGGAAGGCTTCGGCAAGATCATGAACGAGGTCGGCCGCGCCCCGGGCGAGTTCGCGCGCCGCCTGGTCACCACCTCGCCAGACGTCACGGTCTCGACCAGCCTCGGCGGCTGGGTCAACCACCGCGGCCTGTTCAGCCGCTTCGACCGCGCCGACATCTTCCGCGAGCAGCACGTGCCTTCGCCGCAGAAATGGATCTTGTCGCCGGCCGGCCAGCACATCGAGCTTGGCATCGCCGAAAACAACCTGTTCCTGCTGCTCGCCGCGCTCGGCTTGGCCGAGCCGCTGTTCGGCGCGCGGCTCCTGCCGGTCGGCACGCTCTACGATCCCTTCATCGCGCGCGGGCTCGATGCCCTCAACTATGCCTGCTACCAGGACGCGCGCTTCATGGTGGTGGCGACCCCGTCGGGCGTCACGCTGGCGCCCGAGGGCGGGGCGCACCAGTCGGTCTCGACGCCGCTGATCGGCATCGGCCAGCCCGGTCTCGCCGCCTTCGAGCCGGCGTTCGTCGATGAGCTTTCCGCGATCATGGCCTGGGGCTTCGAGCACATGCAGCGGTCCGACGGCGGCTCGGTTTACCTGCGCCTGTCGACGCGGGCGATCGAGCAGCCCCGGCGCGCCCTCGGCCGGGCGGAGATCGCGGCGGTCATCGCCGGCGCCTATTGGCTGCGCCCGCCGGCGTCGGGCGCCGACCTCGCCATCGTCTGTGTCGGCCCGCCGGTGGCCGAGGCGCTGGAAGCGCATGCCGTGCTGGCCGAGGACGCGCCGGGCGCCGGGCTCCTGATGGTTACCTCGGCCGACCGGCTGCACGAGGACTGGCTGGCGGCGTTGCGCCGGCGGCGGGCCGGCGAAGCGGCGGTGCGCGCGCATGTCGAGGACCTGCTGGCGCCGCTTTCACCAGATGCGGCGTTGGTCACCGTTCTCGACGGCCACCCCGCGGCCTTGTCCTGGCTCGGCGCGGTGCGCCGCCAGCGGGTCGCGCCGCTCGGCGTCGAGCGCTTCGGCCAGTCCGGCGACATCCCCGACCTCTACCGCGCCTACGGCCTTGACGCCGAGGCCATCGTCGCCGCCGCCGCCGAGGCGCTGCTCAGGCGCTGAGGGCGTCCTTTTACGACTGCAGGACGTAGGTCCCCGGCGCGTCGGCGATCGGGGCGTAGCCGGCGGCGGCGTTGCCCATGGGTGGCGGCGCCGCCGGCTCGTTGGAGCGGGCATCGAGCCAGGCGCCCCAGGCCTGCCACCACGAACCCTCGTGCTTGCCCACCATCTTCTCCCAGGCACCGGGGTCGATATAGCGGTCGGCGGGTTTGTGCGTGGCGATCTGGTATTCGCGGTCCGGCCGGCCGGGCTCGCTGACGATGCCGGCATTGTGGCCGCCGTTGGTGAGCAGGAAGGTCACCTCGCTGTCGGTGAGCAGGATGATCTTGTAGACCGAGCGCCAGGGGGCGACGTGGTCCCAGATGGTGCCGACGGCGAAGATCGGGCAGCGGATGTCGGTCAGCGCCACCGGCCGGCCATGCACCTTGTAATTGCCCGAGGCGAGCGCGTTGTTCAGGAACAGGCGCCGCAGGTATTGCGAGTGCATCTTGTAGGGCATGCGCGTCGCGTCGGCGTTCCACGCCAGCAGGTCGAACATCGGTTGGCGCTCGCCCAGCATGTACTCGTTGATCAGGCGCGACCAGATCAGGTCGTTGGAGCGCAGGATCTGGAAGGCGCCGGCCATCTGGCGGGCGTCGAGATAGCCCTGGTCCCACATCATGTCCTCGAGATAGGTGACCTGGCTCTCGTCGATGAAGAGCGTGAGCTCGCCCGCCTCGGTGAAGTCGACCTGGGCCGCGAGCAGCGTCATCGTCGCCAGCCGGTCGTCGCCGTCGCGGGCCATCGCCGCGGCGGCGATGGCGAGCAGCGTGCCGCCAAGGCAATAGCCGAGCGCGTGCAGCTTGCAGCCGGGCAGGATGGCGCTGACCGCGTCGATCGCCTCCATGATGCCGTTGATGCGGTAGTCCTCCATGTCGACGTCGCGATGGCGCTCGGTCGGATTGACCCACGAGATGCAGAACACCGTGTAGCCCTGCGCCACCAGCCAGCGCACCAGCGAGTTGTTCGGGCTGAGATCGAGGATGTAGTACTTCATGATCCAGGCGGGCACGATCAGCACCGGCTCCGGCCGTACCGTCGCGGTGGCCGGCGCGTACTGGATCAGCTCCATCAGTTCGTTGCGATAGACGACCTTCCCGGGCGTCACCGCCAGGTTCTCGCCGACGACGAACTGCTCGGCGCCGACCGGCGGCTCGCCGTTCAGCTCGCGCTGCCAGTCCTCCAGCAGGTTGCGCCAGCCGCGCACGAAGTTGCGGCCGCCCTGCTCGAGGGTGGCCTGGATCACATCGGGATTGGTCCACGGCAGGTTGGACGGCGCCCAGCGGTCGAGAGCCTGGCGCAGCATGAAGCTGACCCGGGCGGCGTGCTTGCCGGAGAGGCCGCGCACCTCGCAGGCCGAGTGGCACCACCATTGCTCGTTGAGCAGGAAGGCCTGCTGCATCAGATTGAACGGCCATTGCCGCCAGCGCTCGCTGCGGAAACGGCAGTCGCCGGGCCGCGGCTCGATGACCGGCGGGGTCGCCGGGTCGGGCACGCGCACGCTCCAGGCGGCGAGGCTGGCCCAGTTCTG
>CAYTWJ010000038.1:0-14516 GCA_964442055.1 uncultured Rhodospirillaceae bacterium
CGGCGTAGAACTGCTCGCCCTTGGCCGCCATGCCGGCGAGGAGCTTCGGCGGCTTGAAGCGCGGCCCGTAGGCGCGCGCCAGGCGCTTGCACTCGGCGACGAACTTGTCGACGCCGACGGAGTGAATCTGGCTGATCGTGCCGCCGAGAAAGGGGGCGAAGCCCCAGCCGAGGATCGATCCGACATCGGCGTCCTGCGGGCGGGTGACCACCTTCTCCTCCATGCAGCGCACGGTCTCGACCGACTGCACGTACATCAGCCGCCGCATCACCTCGGCGACATCGGGCTGGCGCTCGGCGCGCGGGAAGTGCCTGGCGAGGTCGGGCCACAGATGCTTCTTGGCGCCGCCGCTCGGATACTCGTAGAAGCCCTTGCCGACCTTCTTGCCGAGCCGGCCCAGCTTCTCGACCATCAGCTCGAGCACCGCGTCGGACGGCCCGGTCGGGTACTTGTCGCCAAGATCGGCCTTGGTCTGGCGGCGGATGCGATGCATCAGCTCGAGCTGCACCTCGTCGGCGAGCGAGAGCGGCCCGACCGGCATGCCGGCCATGCGCCCGGCATTCTCGATCAGCGCCGGGTTGACGCCCTCGGCGAGCAGCGCCAAGCCCTCGTTGAGATAGGTGCCGACGACGCGGCTGGTGTAGAAGCCGCGCGAGTCGTTGACCACGATCGGCGTCTTGCGGATGCGCTTGACGTAGTCCATCGCGCGGGCGAGGCAGGCGTCGGAGGTCTTCTTGCCGCGGATGATCTCGACCAATGGCATCTTGTCGACCGGCGAGAAGAAATGCAGGCCGATGAAGTCGGCCGGGCGCGCGCTCGCCTCGGCGAGGCCGGTGATCGGCAGCGTCGAGGTGTTGGTGGCGAAGATCGCGCCGGCGCCGACCGCCGCCTCGGCCTTGCGGGTGACCTCGGCCTTGATGGCGCGGTCCTCGAACACCGCCTCGACGACCAGCTCGCAGCCGGCGAGGTCGGCATAGTCGGCCGTCGGCCTGATGCGGGCCAGCACGGCATCGCGCTCGGCCGCGCTCATCCGGCCCTGGCCGACGCGCCTGTCGAGCAGGCCCTTGGAATAGCCCTTGCCCTTCTCGGCCAGATCGAGCCGGGTATCGAGCAGCACCACTTCGAGCCCGGCGATGGCCGAGACGTAGGCGATGCCGGCCCCCATCAGCCCGGCGCCGAGCACGCCGATGCGGCGATAGTCCTGGGTCGGCACGCCTTGCGGCCGCGCCGCCAGCTTGTTGGCGTCGGCGATCGAGAAGAACAGGGAGCGGATCATGTTCTTGGCTTCCGGCGACAGCGCGATCCTGGCGAAGTAGCGCGCCTCGATCTTCATCGCGGTGTCGAAATCGACCTGGCAGCC
Source organism: uncultured Rhodospirillaceae bacterium (assembly GCA_964442055.1). Classification (GTDB taxonomy): domain Bacteria; phylum Pseudomonadota; class Alphaproteobacteria; order Ferrovibrionales; family Ferrovibrionaceae; genus CAYTWJ01. The sequence goes on from CAYTWJ010000038.1 coordinate 1,361, forward strand.
CTCGTAGACGCAGGACATGATCGCCACGGTCGCCGGGTAGTTGCCCATCGTCTTCTCGCGCAGCATGGCGTTGCCGGCGACGAAGGTCTCGTAGCCCTTCGGCGATTGCACCGGGTCGGGGACGCGGAAGCCCCGCTTGTCCCACGGCTTGACCGTGTTCTTCGGCCCCTCGGCGAGCAGCCACTGCTTGGCCTCGGCCAGCAGCCGCTCGGCCGGTACCACCTTGTCGACCATGCCGGCGGCGAGCGCCTTCTGCGGATCGAGCTTCTTGCCCTCGAGTAGCAGCGGCAGCGCGTTGCGGATGCCGATCATGCGCGGCAGCCGCTGCGTGCCGCCGGCGCCGGGAAAGAGCCCGATCAGCACCTCGGGCAGGCCGATCAGGGTCTTGGGGTTGTCGGCGGCGATGCGGCAGTGGCAGGCGAGGCAGATCTCGTAGCCGCCGCCGAGCGCGGTGCCGTTGATCGCCGCGACGAAGGGCTTGCCCGAGGTCTCGATGTCGCGGAGCAGGCGGTTCTGCTTGGTCAGCCGCTCGAGCATCTGCGCCGCGCCGCTGACCCGCTGCAGCTGGGTCAGGTCGGCGCCGGCGAGGAAGTCGCCCTTCCTCGAGGTGACGATCACGCCCTTGACGGCGGGGTCCTTGATCGCGGCATAGGCCTTCTCGGCGAAGGCGGCCATCGACTGCTCGTTCATCACGTTCATCGAGCGGTCGGTCATGTTCCAGGCGATGGTGGCGATGCCGTCGGCATCGACGCTGTAGTCGATCATGTGCGTTCCCTCGGACTGCGCGGTCGGACGGCGGTCAGACCCGCTCGATGATGGTGGCGGTGCCCATGCCGGCGCCGACGCAGAGCGTGACCAGCGCGGTGCCCTTGCCGCTGCGCTCGAGCTCGTCGAGCACCGTGCCGAGGATCATCGCCCCGGTGGCGCCGAGCGGGTGGCCGAGCGCGATGGCGCCGCCGTTGACGTTGATCCTGTCGTGCGGGATATCGAGCGCCTCCATGAAGCGCAGCACGACGGCGGCGAAGGCCTCATTGAGCTCCCACAGGTCGATGTCGTCCTTGCTCATGCGCGCGCGCCTGAGCGCCTTCTCGGCGGCGAAGGACGGGCCGGTCAGCATGATCGTCGGCTCGCTGCCGATCGAGGCGAAGGCGCGGACGCGGGCGCGCGGCTTGAGGCCGAGCTTCTTGCCGATGCGGTTGTTGCCGATCAGCACGGCGGCGGCCCCGTCGACGATGCCCGAGGAGTTGCCGGCATGGTGCACGTGGTTGATCCGCTCGACCTCGGGATAGCGCTGGATGGCCACTGAATCGAAGCCGAAATTCTCGCCCTGCGCGACGAAGGACGGTTCGAGCGAGGCCAGCGACTGCATGGTCGTGTCGGGGCGCATGTGCTCGTCGCGGTCGAGGATGGTGAGGCCGTTCTGGTCCTTGACCGGCACGACCGAGTTGCCGAAGCGGCCCTCGGCCCAGGCGCGGGCGGCGCGCTTCTGGCTCTCGACCGCGTAGGAATCGACGTCGTCGCGGCTGTAGCCGTACTTGGTGGCGATCAGGTCGGCGCTGATGCCCTGGGGGACGAAGTAGCTGCGGAACGCCACCTGCGGATCGGCCGGCCAGGCGCCGCCGCCGCTCATCATCGGCACCCGGCTCATGCTCTCGACGCCGCCGCCGACGCCGAGGTCGGACTGCCCCGCCATGACCTGCGCCGCCACCATGTTGCAGGCCTCGAGCCCCGAGGCGCAGTAGCGGTTGATCGACACGCCGGCCGCCTTCTCGTCGTAGCCGGCATGGATGGCGGCGACGCGGGCGATGTTGGCGCCCTGCTCGCCGACCGGCTCGACGCAGCCGAGCACGACATCATCGACATAGGCGGTATCGAGCCCGTTGCGGTCGCGCACCGCCTGCAGCGCCGTCACCGCCAGGTTCATCGGCGTGACCTCGTGCAGGCTGCCGGAAGCCTTGCCCTTGCCGCGCGGCGTGCGCACGGCGTCGTAGATGAAGGCATCGGTCATGGCGTGTCCTTTCCTCGTACGTGCTGGTGGTCCGGCCGGCCACGCGGCCGGCCCGCTTCCTGGCGGCAAGCCTTGCGCCGGCGGGCGCGCCGCGCAAGCCCCCAGATCGTTCGGCCGCTCGCCCCGCCCTGCATGGCTCGGCCCGGCGCGGTCACAGGCTGCGGCTGATCAGCTCCTTCATGATCTCGTTGGTGCCGCCGTAGATGCGCTGCACGCGCGCATCGGCATAGGCGCGGGCGATCGGGTATTCCCACATGAAACCGTAGCCGCCGTGCAGCTGCAGGCACTCGTCGATGACCCGGCATTGCAGGTCGGTGCACCAGTACTTGGCCATCGCGCCGCTCTCGACGTCGAGCCTGCCCTCGACGGTCAGCTCGAGGCAGCGGTCGACGAAGACCCGCGCCACCTGGGTCTCGGTCTTGATCTCGGCGAGCTTGAAGCGGCTGTTCTGGAACTGCACCACCGGCCGGCCGAAGGCGGTGCGCTGGCGGGTGTAGTCGAGCGTCCATTTCAGCGCCGCCTCGCAGGAGGCCACCGCGCCGATCGCGATCTGCAGCCGCTCCCAGGCCAGCTCCTGCATCAGCAGGAAGAAGCCCTGGCCCTCGCCGCCAAGCATGTTGGCGGCCGGCACGCGCACCTCGGAGAAGAAGAGCTCCGAGGTGTCCTGCGCCTTCATGCCCAGCTTCTCGAGGTTGCGCCCCTTGGTGAAGCCGGGGCGGTCGCCCTCGACCAGGAACAGCGTCGTGCCCTTGGCCCCTTCCCTGGGATTGGTCTTGCAGACGACGATGACGAGATCGGCATTCTGGCCGTTGGTGATGAAGGTCTTCTGGCCGTTGATGACGAAGTCGTCGCCGTCGCGGATCGCGCTCGTGCGGACCCCCTGCAGGTCCGAGCCCGCCGCCGGCTCGGTCATGGCGATGGCGCCGATCACCTCACCCTTGGCCATGCGCGGCAGCCAGCGACGCTTCTGCTCCTCGCTGCCGTAGTTGAGGATGTAGGGCGCGACGATGTCGGAATGCAGGCCGAAGCCCGGGCCCGACAGGCCGAGATAAGCCTGCTCCTCGATCAGGATCGCCGAATAGAGCCGGTCGGCGCCGGCGCCGCCGTATTGCTCGGGCATGGTGACGCATAGAAAACCGGCCTCGCCGGCCTTGCGCCAAGCCTCGCGGCTGACTTTGCCCTCCTCCTCCCACTTGGCGTGATGGGGGGCGATCTCGCGCTCGAAGAACTTGCGCGCCGATTCGCGGAACAGCTCGTGCTCCGGCGTGAAGATCTTGCGGGGAATCATGATCCGGTTCTTTTCCTCCCTGAGGGCGAACGGCTCAGAACGCCGCCGCCTCGAGCTGCATCATGGTGCGCGCCCCGGCCTGCACGCGGGCGAGCAGCGCCGCCGTGTCGGGCAGGATGCGCTCCATGAAATAGCGGCCGACGACGAGCTTGGTCTCGTAGAAGGCGCGGTCGCGGCCGCCGCCGTCGCCGCCCTCGGCGAGGCGCTGCGATGCCGCCTTGGCCATCTGCGCCCACATGAAGCCGAGCGCGACCAGCGCGAGCAGCCTGAGATAGTCGGTCGAGGCCGCGCCGGCCTCGTCGGGGTTCCTCAGCCCCTGCTCGGCGACGTAGCCGGTTGCCGTCTGCAGCCGCGCGAAGGCCTTGGCCAGCGGCATCGCGTAGTCCTTGCCGATCGCCGGGTCGGCCATGTGGTCGCGCAGGAACTGGTCGACCGGGTGGAAGAAGCGGCGCAGCAGCCGGCCCATGCCGCTCGGCAGCTTGCGCCCGACCAGATCGAGCGCCTGGATGCCGTTGGCGCCTTCGTAGAGCATGGTGATGCGGGCGTCGCGCACGAACTGCTCCATGCCGTGCTCGCGGATATAGCCGTGGCCGCCGAAGACCTGCTGCGCCGCGGTCGCCGCCTCGTAGCCCGTGTCGGTGAAGTAGGCCTTGATCATCGGGGTGAGCAGGGCGACGAGATCGTCGGCGGCCTTGCGCTGCCCCTCGTCGGGATGCCGGTGGGCGAAATCGATCTGCAGCCCGGTCCACAGCGCCAGCGCACGCGCCCCTTCGGTGAAGGCGCGGACGGTGAGCAGCATCCGCCGCACGTCGGGATGGACGATGATCGGATCGGCCGGCTTGTCGGGAGCCTTGGTGCCGCTGATCGCGCGGCCCTGCAGGCGGTCCTTGGCGTAGGCGGCGGCGTTCTGGTAGGCCACCTCGGCGATTGCCAGGCCCTGCACGCCGACGCCGAGGCGGGCGGCGTTCATCATCGTGAACATCGCCCGCATCCCCTTGTGCGGCTCTCCGACCAGGTAGCCGACGGCGTTGTCGTAGTTGAGCACGCAGGTCGAGTTGCCGTGGATGCCCATCTTGTGCTCGAGCGAGCCGACGCTGACGCCATTGCGCGCACCCAGCGAGCCGTCGGCCTTGACCAGGAACTTGGGCACGATGAACAGGCTGACGCCCTTGATGCCCTCGGGGCCGCCGGGGATCTTGGCCAGGACCAGGTGGATGATGTTCTCGGCCAGGTCGTGGTCGCCGGCGGAGATGAAGATCTTGGTGCCGGTGATGCGGTAGCTGCCGTCGGGCTGCGGCTCGGCCTTGGTGCGCATCATGCCGAGATCGGTGCCGCAGTGCGGCTCGGTCAGGTTCATGGTGCCGGTCCACTCGCCGCTGACCAGCTTGGGCAGGTAGGTGCGCTTCTGCTCGTCGCTGCCGTGGGCGTGGATGGCGGCGTAGGCGCCGTGGGTCAGGCCCGGATACATGGTGAAGGCGAGATTGGCCGAGTTCATCAGCTCGCTCATCACCAGGCCGATGACGTAGGGCAGTCCCTGGCCGCCGAAATCGGGATCGGCGCTGAGCCCGCTCCAGCCGCCCTCGCAATAGGTCCGGTAGGCCTCCTTGAAGCCGGTCGGGGTGATGACCTCGCCGTTCTCCAGCCGGCAGCCCTCGCGGTCGCCGACCTGGTTCAGCGGCTGCAGCACTTGCTCGACCAGCTTGGCGCCCTCCTCGAGGATGGCGTCGACGACGTCGGGTGTCGCCTCGGCGAAGCCCGGCAGGTTGCGGTAGTTCTGGATCTGCAGCAGGTCGTTGAGGAGGAAGCGCACGTCGGCGAGCGGGGCGCGGTAGCTGGGCATCTCCAAATCTCCTCTTCCGCTGGCAGCCGCGATCAGTTGCGCAGCGGCTTGCCGGTGGTGAGCATGTGCTCGATGCGGTCGAGCGTGGCGTTGGTGCGGATCAGCGACATCAGCCCCTCGCGCTCGAGCGCCAGCAATTGCTGCTCGCCGACGGCCACGGTGATGTCCGTGTCGCCGCCCGACAGCACCCGCGCCAGCGCGGCCGATACCACCCGGTCGTGCGCCGTCGCCTTGCCCGCCAGCGCGAAGCCCTCGACGGCCATCTCGAGCGCGGCGCGCGCTGCCGGCCCCGGCAGACTGATCTCGACCGGCTGCGGCGGCTTGTAGTCGGCGGCGAGCTTGAGCGCCTTGGCTTTGGCGTCGGCCAGCACGCGGCGCCGGTTCATGGAGACGGCGTCGCCCTCGCGCAGGATCAGCATGTCGCGCGCCTCGGCCGCCGAGGTCGACACCTTGGCCAGCGAGATCGCCTCGAACACCTGGGCGATCGCCGGCATCGGCCCGCCGGGCCGGCGCCTGTTGGTGATCGCGCGCGTGATCAGCTCCTTGCAGCCGCCCCAGCCGGGGATCAGGCCGACGCCGACCTCGACCAGCCCCATGTAGGATTCGGCGTGCGCCTGGATCGCGTCGGCGTGCAGGCAGACCTCGCAGCCGCCGCCGAGCGCCATGCCGGCCGGCGCGGCCACCACCGGGAAGGGGGCGTATTTCAGCGCCAGGAAGGCGGCCTGGCCCTCGGCGACGCCGTTCTCGATCACGGGCCACATCGCCGTGTTGGCCTGGAACAAGGCCAGGCCGACATTGGCGCCGACCGAGAAATTGTCGGCGTCGTTGCCGATGATCAGCGCCTTGAAGCCCTTCTTGTCGAGCTTCGCCACCTCCTTGACCATGGCGACGACGTCACCGTCGATGGCGTTCATCTTGGTGTGGAACTCGAGGCAGGCGACGCCGTCGCCGACGTCCCACAGGCTGGCGCCCTTGTTTGCGGCGATCGGCTTCCGGCCGCGCTTCTTGTCGGCCAGCATCCAGGCGTCGGCGGCGACCGGGATCTCGGCATAGTCGCCGCGCGTGGTCAAATAGAGCGCCTTGCCGCCCTCTTCCTTGTAGAAGGGCCGGCCGGCGGCGATCTCCAGGAGCTTCGGCACCGGCCGGCCCTCGGCCTTGAGGCGCTCGGCGAACCAGCCCGAGCCGAGCTGGTCGATCTGCTCGAACGGGCCGTACTTCCAAGCATAGCCGGAGCGCATCGCCCGGTCGACGGCAAGGATGTCGTCGGCGATCTCGGGCACCAGCGAGGCCGTATAAGTGAGCACGCGCGAGAGGACGTTCCAGGCGTAGCGCCCGCCCTTGTCGGGATGCTCGACCAGCGCCCGCAGACCGTTCTTGGCCGCCTTGACCGAGGCCAGGTCGGCGTCCTGCTTCGGGCGATACTGGCCGCTGGCGAGGTCGAGCACCTCCTTGCCGCGGGCGCGGTAGAAGCCGCCCTTGCCCTTGCGGCCGGTATAGCCCTCGGCGATCAGCCGTTCGATGGTCCTGGCGAGCGGGCCGGCCGGGTCGTATTCGCGCACGAAGGCGTCCGACTTCGGCAGCAGCTTGAGCATCGAGGCATTGACGTGCGGCGCCAGGTCGATGCCGGTCAGGTCGATCAGCCCGAAGATGCCGGTCTTGGGCACGCCCATCGGCCTGCCGACGATGGCGTCGGCCTCCTCGATGGTCAGGCCGAGGTCGAAGGCGGCGGAGAGCCCGACATAGGACCAGTAGATGCCGATGCGGTTGGCAATAAAGCCGGGCGTGTCCTTGCAGTCGACCACTTCCTTACCCAGCGCGACATCGGCGAAGCGTCGCAGCGCCGCGACAGCCTCGGGGCGCGTCTGCGGCCCCCCGACCAGCTCGAACAGGCGCATGTAGCGCGGCGGGTTGAAGAAGTGGGTGATGGCGAAGTCGCGCCGGAAGCTCTCGGGCAGCCCCTCGACCAGCGAGCCCAGCGGGATGGTCGAGGTGTTGGAGGTGACGATCGAGCCGGCTTTGCGCGCGCCTTCTAGCCTGCGGTAGAGGTCGCGCTTGATCTCCGGGTTCTCGATGATCGCCTCGCAGATCCAGTCGGCGTCGCCGACCAGGCCGAGATGGTCATCGAGGTTGCCCGGCGTGATCAGCCGCGCGTTCCTGGCGTGCATCAGCGGCGCCGGCTTCTGCTTGAGCATGCGCTCGATGGCGCCGGCGGCGAGCGCGTTGCGGTCGTTCGCCCCCTTCGGGACGACATCGAGCAGCACGCAGGGGATGCCGGCATTGGCGACATGGGCGGCGATGCCCGACCCCATCACGCCGGAGCCGATGACGGCGACCTTGCGGATTTCCGGCACCATGGTCAGACCGCCTCGAGCACGGTGGCGATGCCCTGGCCGCCGCCGATGCACTGCGTCGCCAGCGCGAACTGCTTGCCCTCGCGCTTGAGCAGCGCGGCCGCCTTGCCGGTGATGCGCGCGCCGGTGGCGCCGAGCGGATGGCCGAGCGCGATCGCGCCGCCGTCGAGGTTCATCCGCTCGGCCGGCATCTTGGCCTCCTTCACGCAGGCCAGCGCCTGCGCCGCGAAGGCCTCGTTGATCTCGAGAATGTCGATGTCTCCGAGCTTGAGGCCGGCACGGGCGAGCGCCTTGCGCGTCGCCGGCACCGGACCGATGCCCATGATCTCGGGCGCGCAACCGGCAACGGCAACCGCCTTGATGCGGGCGAGCGGCTTGAGGCCGTGCGCCTTGGCATAGTCCTCGGAACAGACCAGCACCGCCGCTGCGCCATCGGTCAGCGGTGACGAGGTGCCGGCGGTCACCGTGCCGGCCTGGTCGAAGGCGGGCTCGAGGCCGTCGAGCGCCGCCTGGTCGGTGCCGGGGCGGATGCAGCCATCCTGCTCGACGCGCAGATTGCCCTCGACGATCGGCACGATCTCGTCGGCGAACCTGCCCTCCGCCTGGGCCGCCGCGGCCTTGGCGTGGCTGTCGACGGCGAGCTGCTGCTGCGTCTTGCGGTCGATGGCGTATTTCCTGGCCAGGTTCTCGGCGGTCACGCCCATCGAGATGTAGACTTCCGGCCATTCCTTGGCTAGGCGCGGATGGGGCATGACGTTGAATCCGCCCATCGGGATGCGGGACATGCTCTCGATGCCGGCACAGATGAACGCCTCGCCGGCATTGAGCTGGATCGCCCCCGCGGCCATGTGGATGGCCTGCATCGACGAGCCGCAGAAGCGGTTGACCGTCGTCGCCGCCGCCTCGATGGGCACGCCGGCGAGAAAGCCGATGATGCGCGCCACGTTCAGGCCCTGCTCGCCCTCGGGGAAGGCGCAGCCGACGATGACGTCCTCGATGTCCTTGGCGTCGACGCCGGTGCGTTCAAGCAGCGTCTTGACCACCTGGCCCGCCATCTCGTCGGGGCGCACCTTGGCGAGCTGGCCCTTGCGGGCGGGGGTGAAGGGCGAGCGGGCGAACCCGGCGATGACGACATTGCGCATGGTGGCTTTCTCCCTCGCAAACTGAACCAGCAGGCGGGTCGCGGCGACGCCGGCGGGCTGGCAAATAACCTGTGACGGGCGCGGCGCCGATCAACCGCGCCTTTTCGAGCAAACCTATTCGGCGGCGGCGGGCGCCCGGCGCTGCTTGAGGAACTCCTCGATTGTCAGGGCTGTGTCGCCGCGCGTCTTGAGCCCGAGATACTCCTCGATGCAGGCCACCGACTCCTTCAGCTCCCTGATCGCGTCGTTGATGTCGCGGCGCTGCTGCTCGAGCGCCGCCAGCCGCTGGCGCGATTTCTCCAAGGTCAGGCGCAGCTGCTCGACCTGGCCGTCGCCGACATCGTAGAGATCGAGCATCTCGCGGATCTCGTCGAGACTGAAGCCAAGCCGCTTGCCGCGCAGAATCAGCTTCAGCCGCGCCCGGTCGCGTCGGGTATAGACGCGCGCCAGGCCCTGGCGGACCGGATGCAGCAGGCCGCGGTCCTCGTAGAAGCGTATCGCGCGCGGGGTGATGGCGAACTCTTCCGCCAATTCGGTGATGCTGAAGGTGTCGGCCACTTTCGCGCCCCAGTGCCTGGAACCGCCTGCAGGGAACCGTAGCCAAGATACTTTACGTTTACGTAAACGTCAACCCGGCCCGCGCAGTCCTTGATCGCCTCGTTCCGGGAGCGGAGAATTGCTTCGGGGAGGCGGCGGCAGGCCGCCCGGAAACGGAGCAGGACGATGGCCGAGCGGATCGCCGCCTATGCGGATTTCTGGCCTTATTATCTGCGCGAGCATGCCAAGCCGGTGACCCGGGCTTGGCACTATCTGGGCACCTCGCTGGGGCTGTTGTGTCTCATTGCACTGATCGGCAGCGGCAATGCCTGGTTCCTGGCGCTCGGCCTGGTCGCCGGCTACGGCCCCGCCTGGATCGGCCATTTCTTCGTCGAACGGAACCGCCCGGCGACCTTCCAGTATCCGCTCTGGTCCCTCTACTCGGACTTCCGCATGTACTTCCTTTGGCTCGCTGGCCGGCTCGGTCGGGAACTGGCGCGCGCTGGTGTCGGCGAGACGGAGCGGGCGCGGGCCGCCTGAGCGCGGCCGTCCGGCGTACCGCATTTGCTCCTAGTAGGGATCGCTAATATACTAATATAAGTAGCCGTTCGATCGGCCGTCGGGCGGGGATTCCCGGCGCAGGGGAGTGCGGGGTCATGGACCTGGCGCAGATGCAACAGAACGCCAAGCGGGCGAGCCGCTTGCTTAAGGCGATGAGCAACGAGCATCGCCTGCTTGTTCTTTGCCAGCTCGCCAGCGGCGAGAAGTCGGTCGGCGAACTGGAGCGGCAGGTCGGATTGAGCCAGTCGGCGCTGTCGCAGCATTTGGCCCGGCTGCGCCGCGACGAACTCGTGCAGACGCGCCGTCAGGCCCAGGCGATCTATTACTCGCTATCGGGCGAGGACGCGACCAAGGTGATCGAAGTGCTCTATGGCATTTACTGCAGCCCGACAGCGAGCCGCAAGCGCAGCGGGCTGGCCGGCGCCGCCCTCAAGGCCGGCTAAGAGGTGTTCGCGCCCGACGCGGTTGTTTGCCGGAGCGACGCCGGCGCAGTCTCAGGCTTCCGCGCCGCGTCGGCGGGGTGATCGGGAAAGCGAGCCAGGCCGTCATGCAGATCTACCTGCCCGTCGCCGAGATGTCGGTCAACATCCTGCTCTTGCTCGGGATGGGCGGCGCGGTCGGGTTCCTTTCCGGCATGTTCGGCGTCGGCGGCGGCTTCCTGATGACGCCACTGCTGATCTTCATGGGCGTGCCGCCGCCGGTCGCGGTGGCCAGCGAGGCCAACCAGGTCGTCGCCGCCAGCGTGTCGGGGGTGATGGCGCATTGGCGCCGCGGCAACGTCGATTTCAAGATGGGTGGCGTGCTGCTGGTCGGCGGCTTCCTTGGCTCGACCGCCGGCGCTTTCCTGTTCACCTTCCTCAAGCGCATCGGCCAGGTCGATCTGATGATCGCCCTCGCCTACGTGATCTTCCTCGGCGTGATCGGCGCGCTGATGCTGATCGAGAGCGCGAACACCCTGCTGCAACGGCGCGGCGGCGCCGTCCGGCGCCGCAAGCTGCACGAGCACAGCTTCCTGCACGGCCTGCCGCTGCGCATGCGCTTCCGCCGCTCGAAGCTCTATATCAGCGCCCTGTTGCCAATCAGCGTCGGCTTCTTCGTCGGCGTGCTGGCGGCGATCATGGGCGTCGGCGGCGGCTTCATCATGGTGCCGGCGATGATCTACCTGCTCGGCATGCCGACGGCCGTGGTCGTCGGCACCTCGCTGTTCCAGATCATCTTCGTTACCGCCAACGTCACTGTGCTGCACGCGGTCAACACCCAGACCGTGGACGCGGTGCTGGCCCTTCTGCTGCTGGCCGGAGCCGTGATCGGCGCGCAGTTCGGCTCGCGTGTCGGCGCCCGGCTGCGGGGCGAGCAGTTGCGGGTCCTGCTGGCGCTGATGGTGCTCGCGGTTTGCCTGCGCGTCGCCTGGGGCCTGGTGGCGACGCCGGACGAGCTCTATTCGCTCGGCCCCGGCGGAGGACATTGAGCGATGGCGCGGCACCGCGCCCTGTTCCTCGCCCGGGCCTGGTTGGCGGCGGCGCTCGCCGGCCTGCTGCTGCCCGCGACGGCTCTCGCCCAGCGCGTTCCCGGCGACACCCCGCTGGCGACTGACCTCTCGGCCCATCTCATCGCCATCACCTCGAGCTTCACCGGAACCGACCTCTTGCTGTTCGGCTCGGTCGAGGAGCCGGGCGACATCGTCGTCGTCGTGCGCGGGCCGGCAGGACCGACCGTCGTGCGCCGGAAATCGCGCGTCGGCGGCATCTGGTTGAACACCGATTCGCTCGAGTTCGAGAACGTGCCCGGCTACTACGCCATTGCGGCCACCCGCCCGATCGAGGAGATCGCCTCGCCCGGCCTGCTGCAGCGGCTGCAGATCGGCGCCGACAACCTGCAGTTTCGGCCGCGCCGCGAAGCCAGCAAGGAGCAGCTGGAGGGGTTCCGCGAGGCCATGATCCGCATCAAAGGGCGCGAGAGCCTTTACCAGGAGGCCGCCGACCCGGTCACCTTCCTGGGCCGCAAGCTGTTCCGCACGCGCATCGGCTTCCCCTCGACGGTGCCCGTCGGCACCTACCGCGCCGAGGTCTATCTGATCCGCGACGATCGCGTCATCGCCGCCCAGGCGACGCCGCTGTTCGTCAACAAGGAGGGCGTGGAACAGGCGGTGTTCGATTTCGCGCACCGCCAGCCGCTGTTCTACGGCCTCGCCGCGGTCGCGGCGGCGGTGTTTGCCGGCTGGCTCGCCGCGACCATGTTCCGCAAGGCCTGAACAAGCCGACCCTCGCCGACCGCAACCCTGCGGCGCCGGCGGCGGAATTCTGGCATGCTCACCGACCGGCAGGCGGGAGCGGCAGGCGATGGACCAGGAGACGATCGACGACTTGGTACGGACGGTGCGGCGCTACGTCCGCGAACGGCTGGTTCCGCTCGAGGCCGCCGTCGCCGAGGAGGACCGCGTTCCCGACGAGATCCGCCGCGAGATGGCCGAGATGGGCCTGTTCGGCATGTCGATCCCGGCCGCCTATGGCGGGCTCGGCTTGCCGATGGCGGCCGAAATCGAGCTCGCCTTCGAGCTCGGCTGGGCCTCGCCCGCCTTCCGCAGCCTGATCGGCACCAATAACGGCATCGGCAGCCAGGGCATCCTGATCGACGGCACCGAGGAACAGAAGCGGAAGTATCTGCCGCGCCTCGCCAGCGGCGAGCTGATCGCCTCGTTTGCGCTGACCGAGCCCGATTCCGGCTCCGATGCGGCCTCGCTGCGCACCCGCGCCGAACGGCGCGGCGACCGTTACATCCTCAACGGCGACAAGCGCTACATCACCAACGCGCCACGCGCCGGCATCTTCACCGTGATGGCGCGGACCAATCCCGCCAACAAGGGCGCCGGCGGCATCTCGGCCTTCATCGTCGAGGCGGGCACGCCCGGGGTGAGCATCGGTCGCCCGGACCGCAAGATGGGACAGAAAGGGGCGCATACCGCGGACGTTGTCTTCAGCGACGCGGCGGTTCCGGCGGAGAACCTGATCGGCGGGGTGGAGGGCCAAGGCTTCAAGACCGCGATGAAAGTGCTCGATCGCGGCCGGCTGCACATCAGCGCCGTCTGCGTCGGCGCCGCCGACCGGCTGATCCACGAGAGCGTCGCCTACGCGCGCGGCCGCCGGCAGTTCGGCCAGCCGATCGCCGAGTTCCAGATGATCCAGGCGATGCTGGCCGACAGCCGGACCGAGGCGGCGGCCGCCCGCGCGCTGGTGCGCGACACCGCCCGCGCCTACGACGCCGGCACGCGCGTCACCATGGAAGCGGCCTGCTGCAAGTATTTCGCCTCGGAAATGGTCGGCCGCGTCGCCGACCGCGCCGTGCAGATCCACGGCGGCGCCGGCTACATGGCCGAATACGCGGTCGAGCGCTTCTACCGCGACGTGCGGCTGTTCCGCCTCTACGAGGGCA
>CAYTWJ010000039.1:0-14507 GCA_964442055.1 uncultured Rhodospirillaceae bacterium
GTGGAAGTCCCAGGTCTTGCCGACCAGGCAGGCGGCGCCGGCCTCGGCGGCGAGCACGGCGGCGAGGCCGGGGTCGTTGGCGGCGCTGCGGCCCGGCCGCCGGGTCATGCCGAAGGCGACCAGCCGCGCGCGCGCCAGCCCGGGCGGCGCGGCGAAGAAGGCGCTGTCGGTCGGATTGGCGCCGGGCCAGCCGCCCTCGATGTAGTCGATGCCGAGCCGGTCGAGCGCGGCGGCGATCAGCTTCTTGTCCTCGACCGAGAAATCGACGCCCTGCGTCTGCGCGCCGTCGCGCAGCGTCGTGTCGTAGAGATAGAGCCGTTCGCGGGTCATGGCCGAACCCGCCTCGGCGCACAACAGATGCGCCTCGTCCTGTCGAGCCGGCGGAACCGGCGAGGATCGAGGGGCGAGGCGCCGCAATTCGTCTTCGCGCCGCCGCTCATCCCGCCCGCCGCCACTCGGTGACGCCGCCCGGCTTGTCCTCGAGCACGATGCCTTGCGCCTTCAGCTCGTCGCGGATGCGGTCGGCCTCGGCGAAGTTGCGCGCCCTCTTGGCCGCCGCGCGCGCGGCGATCCTGGCTTGAATCGTTTGCTCGCTAAGTATCACCCTGACTTCCACTTCTGTGCGGAACCCTATTTTCGCCTCAGTTGTGACTTGCGCTGTCCCCTTCCGCCACGCCACCGGTTCTTGTTGCAACACCCCGAGCAGCGCGCCGGCGGCGCGTATCTCGCGCGCGTCCCTGACCGCGCTCAGCGCGGCAAACGCCAGCGGCGTATTGAGGTCGTCGTCCAGCGCCTCGACCACGCTCGCCGGCGGCCCGGCGTCGCCGCCGTCGCCCGTCGCCGGCCCGAGCCCCGCCTCCTCGATCAGGCGGTACCAGTGGTCGAGATTGGCCTTGGCCTCGCGCATCGCCTCCTCGGTCCAGTCGAGCGGCTGGCGGTAGTGCGTCTTCAGCATGGTCAGGCGGATGACCTCGGGCTGCCAGCGCGCGAGCAAATCGCGCACGGTGAGGAAATTGCCGAGCGACTTCGACATCTTCTCGCCGTTGACGGTGACGAAGCCGTTGTGCACCCAGTAGCGCACGAAGGGGGCGTGGTTGGCGCAGGTCGATTGCGCCACCTCGTTCTCGTGGTGGGGGAAGATCAGATCGCGACCGCCGCCGTGGATGTCGAAGGTGACGCCGAGATGGGCCTTCGCCATGGCGCTGCATTCGATATGCCAGCCCGGCCGGCCGCGGCCCCAGGGGCTGGCCCATCCCGGCTGCTCGGGCGTCGAGGGCTTCCACAGCACGAAGTCGCCCGGGTCCTTCTTGTACGGCGCGACCTCGACCCGCGCGCCGGCGATCAGTTCGTCGCGGTTGCGCCGCGACAGGCGGCCGTAATCGGGCATCGACGGCACGTGGAAGAGCACGTGGCCGTCGGCGGCATAGGCGTGCCCGTCGGCGATCAGCCGCTCGATCATCGCGACCATCTGCCGGATGTGCCGGGTGGCGCGCGGCTCGACGTCGGGCGGCAGGCAGCCGAGCGCCGCCATGTCCTCGTGGTAGGCGGCGGTGGTGCGCGCGGTGATCGACTCGATCGGCTCGCCCGATTCCTTGGCCGCGGCGATGATCTTGTCGTCGACGTCGGTGATGTTGCGCACGTAGGTGACGTGCCCGGCACCGTACTCGCGCCGCAACAGCCGGTAGAGCACGTCGAAGACGATCACCGGGCGGGCGTTGCCGATATGGGCGTAGTCGTAGACCGTCGGCCCGCAGACATACATACGCACGCGGTTGCGATCGAGCGGCTCGAACGGCTCCTTGCGGCGCGTCGCCGTGTTGTAGAGGTGCAGCGCCAAGTTCCGGCCTAACTATCTGGTCTTCAAGCGGTTTTCCCGGCGAGCCGGGCGCGCGCCCGGGCCGGACCGATGAGAGGTAGCAGATTGTGCATTTCCGGTCCATGGTCGCGGCCGGTGAGCGCGAGCCGTAGCGGCATGAACAGCGCCCGACCCTTGCGCCCGCTCGCCTCGCGCAGCTTCGCCGTCCAGCGGCCCCAGGTGTCACCGTCGAAGGGACCTTCGGGCAAGAGCGCCGCCGCTTCGGCGATGAAGGCGGCGTCGCTGATAACCGGCGCGACCGGCCCGGCGACCACCTGCCACCATTCGGCGGCGTCGGCGAGGCGCGCCAGGTTGCCGCGCACGGCGAGCCAGAAGTCCTCAGGTGCCCCCGCCGGCAGGCGTTCGCGCACCGCCGCGAACGGCAGCAGGTGCAGGACGCGGGCGTTGAGTGCTTCGAGCTCGTGCGGGTCGAAGCGGGCCGGGGCGCGGCCGAAGTGAGCCAGGTCGAAGCCGGCAATGAGCTCGTCGAGCGCCGCGCGCGGCTCGACCGGGTCGGCGCTGCCGAGCCGCGCGAGCAGGCTCGCCAGCGTCATCGCCTCGATGCCGTCGCTGCGCAGCTGGCGCAGGCTGAGCGAGCCGAGCCGCTTCGAGAGCCCCTCGCCCGCCGTGCCGGTCAGGAGCGCGAGGTGGGCGAAGGCCGGCGGCCGGGCGCCGAGCGCGGCGAAGATCTGGATCTGCACCGCGGTGTTGGTGACGTGATCCTCGCCACGGATCACGTCGGTGATCGCGGTGTCGATGTCGTCCACCACCGAGCAGAGCGTGTAGAGCGGCACGCCGTCGGCGCGCACCAGCACCGGATCGCTGAGCGAGCCGGCGTCGATGCCGACGCGGCCGCGCACGCGGTCGTCCCATTCGACGCGGTTGCGATCGAGCAGGAAGCGCCAGTGCGGCCGCCGCCCGGCGGCTTCGAGGCCGGCGCGCTCGGCCGCGGTCAATTTGAGCGCGGCGCGGTCGTAGACCGGCGGCTCGTGGCGCGCCTGCTGCAGGCGGCGCTTGAGCTCGAGTTCCTCCGGCGTCTCGTAGCAGGCGTAGAGCCGCCCCGCGGCGCGCAGCCGGTCGGCGGCGGCGGCGTATTCGGCGAGCCGCTCGGACTGGCGGAATTCGCTGTCCCAGGCGAGACCGAGCCAGCGCAGATCCTCGCGGATCGCCGTCTCGTACTCCTCGCGCGAGCGGCCGGCGTCGGTGTCGTCGAGCCGCAGCAGGAAGCCGCCGGCGGACTTGCGCGCGAACAGCCAGTTGACCAGCGCGACGCGCGCGTTGCCGACATGGAGGAGCCCGGTCGGGCTCGGCGCGAAGCGGACGGCGACGGTCATCGCCGGCGCCTCAGGGCAGATCGCGGAAGGCGTTGGTGATCGGGTAGCGGCGGTCGCGGCCGAAGTTCTTGCGCGTGATCTTGACCCCGGGCGGCGCCTGCCGGCGCTTGTATTCGGCGACGTAGAGCATGTGCTGGACGCGCCGCACCACCTCGCGCGGCTGGCCCTGGGCGACGATCTCCTCGACGGACAGCTCCTTCTCGATCAGGCCTTCGAGGATCGCGTCGAGCTGGGCATAGGGCGGCAGCGTGTCCTGGTCGGTCTGGTTCGGCCTGAGCTCGGCGCTCGGCGCGCGCACCAGGATGTTCTCGGGGATGACCCGGCCGGGCGGGCCGAGCGCGTCGTCCGGGCGCTGCTGGTTGCGCCAGCGCGAGAGCTCGTAGACGGTCGTCTTGTAGACGTCCTTCAGCACCGAATAGCCGCCGGCCATGTCGCCGTAGAGCGTGGCGTAGCCCACCGACATCTCCGACTTGTTGCCGGTGGTCAGCAGCATGTGGCCGAACTTGTTGGAAAGTGCCATCAGCGTGACGCCGCGCACGCGCGCCTGGATGTTCTCCTCGGTGGTGTCGGGGGCGCGGCCGTCGAACAGCGGCGCCAGCATGCGGCCGAACGCCTCGACCGCCGGCGCGATCGGGATGTTGTCGAGCCGCGCGCCGAGCAGCTCGGCGCAGTCGGCCGCGTCGTCAAGGCTCTCCTGGCTGGTCCAGCGGTAGGGCAGCATCACGCAATGCACCCTGTCGGCGCCGAGCGCGTCGACTGCGACCGCGGCGGTGAGCGCCGAATCGATGCCGCCGGAAAGGCCGAGCACGACGCCGGGAAAGCGGTTCTTGCCGACATAGTCGCGCAAGCCCAGCATCATCGCCTTGTAGATGCCCTCGAGCCGCGCCGGCTCGGGCCCGAACTCGCCGGGCACGCAGCGCCAGCCGCCGGCCTCGCGGCGCCATTCGGTCAGCGCCAAACCTGAGCGGAAATCGGCCATCTGGAGCGCGAGGGTGCGGTCGGCGTTGAGCACGAAGGAGCGGCCGTCGAAGACCAGCTCGTCCTGGCCGCCGACCTGGTTCAAGTAGACCAGCGGCAGGCCGGTCTCGACCACCCGTTGCACCGCTAGGTTGAGCCGCGTCTCCGGCTTCTCGATCTCGAAGGGCGAGCCGTTGGGGATCAGCAGGATCTCGGCGCCGGTCTCGGCCAGGCACTCGGCAACGTCCGGATACCACATGTCCTCGCAGACCATGACGCCCAGGCGCACGCCCCGGAACGCCATCGGCCCGGGCAGCGGCCCGGCGGAAAAGACCCGCTTCTCGTCGAAGACCCCGTAATTGGGCAGCTCGTGCTTGTAGCGCCGCGCCTGGATGGCGCCGTCGGCGAGCAGCAGCGCGGCGTTGTAGAGCTGGCCATCCTCGCGCCAGGGGCTGCCCACCAGCATGGCCGGGCCGCCGTCGGCGGTCTCGGCCGCCAGCGCCGCCACCGCCGCTTCGGCGGCGGCCTGCAACGCCGGCCGGAGCACCATGTCCTCGGGCGGGTAGCCGACCACGACCAGCTCGGTATACGCGACGAGGTCGGCGCCCGCCGCCGCCGCCTCGGCACGTGCGGCGCGCATCAGCTTCACGTTGCCCGGCACGTCGCCGACGGTCGGATTGAGCTGGGCGAGCGCAATGCGCAGGGAATCGGGCGCGGTCATGGGGCTTAATTACCCTGCGCCCGCTGGCCCGACAATGGCGCAACAGGGCCGCCCCGCCTCGTTTTACTTTGCCGCCAGAGGCGCCGGCGGGTTCCACGGCGCCCCGTCCGGCAGGTCCGGCGGCCGTCGGCCCCAGGTGTTGCCGTAGGTGTCGGGGCGGCCGGTGAGGTGACGGACGATCAGGCGGTGCAGCATGTCCATGTTGCAGATCATGGCATGGAAGCCGGCGATACCGCTGTAAAGACGGTCGCGCACCTCCCAGTAGCCGAAATCGTCGGGCGTCACGCAGACGACGCTGTCGAGCGGGATGAAGGAGGCCCGCGCGCCGGCATAGGGCACGGTGCCGTCGCCGCTCTGGGCCCATTCGGCGCGGGGCCTTTCCGCCTGGCCCCAGAGGTCGAGGCGCGTGGTCCGATCGACGACGAAGCGCGGCTTCCCCTGCTCGTCGAAAGCAAGCGGCAGGCGCAGCCGCGTGCTGCTGTGCATGCCGACGACGCAGAGCCAATCCTTGGTCGTCAACCCGGCATGAGCCAAGCGGAAGTCCTCGAGCCGCTTGCGATGATCGGCCGCCTGGCTCAGCAAGGCACGGAAGAGGGCCGAGGCCTGTTCCAGCGCGGCGGCGTCGTCCACTGGCGGGTGAACGGCGTGCAGCCGAACGAAACCCGCCAGGGTCTCGATCACCGCCGGCTGCCAGGCCGCCGGGTCGAACAGGCTGTAACCGGCCGGCTCCAGGCAGTCCTCGAAGCTCGGCAGCAGGTGGTAGAGCGCCGGCGTCAGGCGCGCCGCCTCGCGCTCGCGCGAGGCCGAATCCTCGCCTCCGAGATAGGCAAGGCCGGTGGCGATCTTCAGCACCGCCTCCAGCGAACCCCGGAAGGGCGAGGCGAGTGTCACCACCTTGCCGACCTTGCTCTTCTTGCCCTTGCGCTCGAGGTAGCCGGCGATGATCAGGCCGCCCATCGAATGGCCGATCAGGCTCACCCGCGCCGGGCGCTGCGGCCCGTAGCCGTCGGCAACGAAATGCCGCATCAGCCGCGTCCGCTCGATCACCTCGTCGATGAAATCGGCGAGCTGCTGCTCGATGTCGGCGAGCGGCCGGCGCCAGTCGTAGCCGAAGGGATAGACCGGCACCGGCATATCGGCGCGCGGTGTCAGGTTGTGGCGCAGCTCGGCGATGAGTTCCTTGTAGGCGTCCTCGACCAACTGGCCGCGCGCAACCCGCGCCGGCTCGATCAGTTCGTAGCGGACGTTGTCGGGGTGCAGGCTGGCGCGGAGGAAATCCTTGGTCAGTGCCGCCCAGACGATCTCCGGCGGCAGCGGATACTCGTCGACCAGGTAGGTGGCCGTGATCCCCGGAACGACAATGACCGGATCGGCGAGCGGCATGGAAGCCCTCCCGGAAACTGATCGCCCGGGAAAAGACTATATATCTATATCCTATAGCCTACAACCATATCCGGCCTCGGCGCGTTGACGCCCTCAATCGAGATCGAGGAACAGGCTGAGGCCGGAGCGCCGATAGGGCGGCGGGTAGTAATAGACCGGCGGCGGCGGCGCGAAGCCGTAGTAGTAATAGCGCGGCGGCGGCACGACGATCACCCGCGGCGGCGCGTACCAATAGCCATGCCGGTAATGGCCGGGCGCCAGGTGATGCTTGTAACGGGGCCAGCCGTGCTTGCCGTCCCATTCGCGCTTCCAGCCGTCGGCGGCCGCCGGCGCGGCAGTAAGGACCGGCAACGAGCCGGCCAGCAGAGCGGCCCCAAGGATCGATGCGAACACGGCGCTGCGACGCATGCTACTCCTCCTTGCCCAAGCGGCCCCTGCCGCCCCTATCAGCGGCAGACAGCAAGATTCTCGGTCCAGATTGGGGCGGCTTTGCGGCGGTTGTCTGTGACTTGGTTGTGGCAGTTCAGACCCGTGCATGACAGTTTTCCCAGCGCAGCCGACGGCGGGCGCTGGGCTGCGCCGGATCGCCCCGCTAAGGTGCAGCCGAAACCCGAACAAGCAAGGACGGCCGATGACCAAGAACGTGCAAGTGCTGATGGCGCGACACCCGCAGGGCTGGGTGCAGGAGACCGACTTCCGCCTCGCCGAGGCGCCGCTGCCCAAGGCCGGGCCCGGCCAGATCCTGGTGCGCAACATCTACCTGTCGCTCGATCCCTACATGCGCGGGGTGATGAACCCCGGACGCTCCTACATCGCCAAGGTGCAGCCCGGCGAGGTGATGACCGGCGGCACGGTCGGCGAGGTGATCGAATCGAATAATCCCCGCTTCCCGGTCGGCAGCTATGTCTGCGGCATGCTCGGCTGGCAGGCCTTTGCGCTGAGCGACGGTAAGGCCCTGTGGCGCGTCGACCCCGAACTGGCGCCGGTCTCGACCGCCCTCGGCGTGCTCGGCATGCCCGGGGTCACCGCCTATGTCGGGCTGATGGACATCGGCAAGCCGAAGGCCGGCGAGACCGTGGTCGTCTCGGCCGCCGCCGGCGCGGTCGGCGCCACCGTCGGCCAGATCGCCAGGCTGCAGGGCTGCCGCGCGGTCGGCGTCGCCGGCGGGGTCGCGAAATGCGCCTATGTCACCGACGAGCTCGGCTTCGACGCCTGCATCGACTACAAGGCCGATTCGCTCGGCGAGCAGTTCCGCGCGGCGACGCCCGAGGGCATCGACATCTATTTCGAGAATGTCGGCGGCCGGCTGCTCGACGAGGTGCTGCGCCGGATCAATGTCGGCGTCCGCATCCCGCTCTGCGGCATGATCAGCCAGTACAATCTCGAGAAGCCGGAGGGCATCCACAACCTGATCAACCTGATCGGCAATCGCGGGCTAATGCAGGGCTTCATCGTCAGCGACGCGATCGCACGCTGGCCGGCGATCATCCAGGAGCTGGCCGGCTGGCTCAAGGCGGGCAAGCTGAAGTACCGCGAGGACATCGCCGAGGGGCTGGAGAACGCGCCCAAGGCCTTCATCGGCATGCTCCAGGGCAGGAACCTGGGCAAGCAGCTCGTCCGCATCGCGCCCGAGCGGGTTTGAATCCATGACGTCCGTCAACCGCCAGGTCCGGCTCAAGTCGCGGCCCGACGGCATTCCCCAGGCCCATCATTTCGAAATCGTCGCCGCGCCCCTGCCCGAGCCCGGCGCGGGCGAGATCCTGGTGCGCAACGACTATCTCTCGGTCGATCCGGCGATGCGCGGCTGGGTCAGCGCCGTCGCCAACTACTCGCAGCCGGTCGGCATCGGCGCGGTGATGCGCGCCTGGGCCGCCGGCGAGGTGATCGCCTCGCGCCATCCGGGCTACGCCGAGGGCGACCGCGTCGTCGGCTCCTTCGGCTGGCAGGAATTCGCGGCCGTGCCGGCGAGCGCCGTCATGCGCAAGGTGACGGAGAGCGACCTGCCGCTGTCGCTTGCGCTGGGCGTCCTCGGCATCAACGGCATCACCGCCTATTTCGCACTGCTCGACGTGGGCCAGCCGCGCGCCGGCGACACCGTCGTCGTCTCGACGGCGGCCGGCGCGGTCGGGTCGGCGGTCGGGCAGATCGCGCGCATCGCCGGCTGCCGCACCGTCGGTATCGCCGGCGGCGCCGCCAAGACGGCGCTCTGCCGCGAGGAATTCGGCTACGGCGCGACGATCGACTACAAGGCCGTCAACGACCTCGACGGCGCGCTCGCCGCCGCCTGCCCGCAGGGCATCGACGTCTATTTCGACAATACCGCCGGGGCGATCAGCGACGCGGTGCTGCGCCGGATCAATGTCGGCGCGCGGGTGGTGATCTGCGGCACCGCCTCGGTGGCGAGCTGGGAGCCGCCGCCGGCGGGGCCGCGCGTCGAACGACACCTCCTGGTCAAGCGGGCGCGCATGCAGGGCTTCCTGATGTTCGATTACGCCCACCGCTACGGCGAGGCGGTGGCGCGGCTGGCGCAGTGGGTGCGCGAGGGGCGGCTCAAGTACCGCGAGGACATCCTCGACGGCATCGAGCAAGCGCCGGGCGCCATCGCCGGCCTCTATCGCGGCGAGAACCTGGGCAAGCGCCTGATCCGGCTGCGCCGCGATTGACGGCGCGGCTCAGGCCGCCGCGAGCACTGTCACCGGCGTCGCCGGCGGCCGCGCCAATTGCCGCAGATGGCGCAAGTGGGCCCGCAGCGCGCCGAGATAAGTCGTGCGACGGTAGACGAGACTGTGCTCGGCCGCCACCTCGGCCACGAGCCGCGACAGCACCGGGTAATGCCGATGGTGCACGTTGGGGAAGAGGTGGTGTACCGCATGCGCATTGAAGCCGCCGCTGATCCAGCCGGCGATGCGGCTGGTCGGCGACCAGTCATGCGTCGTCGCCAGGACGTGGGCGGCGAAGCTGCCCGGCAGGCGGCCGCTCGAATCGGTCAGCGGAAACGCATTTCCTTCGGCCAGATGGCTGCCGATGATCAGACAGACGAAACCGGCCGATTGCACCATCGTCATCAGCAGGTAGCCGGCAACAATCTGCCACGCCGGCAGGTCGAGCAGCCAGAGCGGCAGACCCAGGACCAGAAGGAGATAGCCGGTCTTGCCGGCGACGAACCAGACATATTCGTACCAGGGGTGGACGGCGCGCGACAGGTTGCCGAGCCGCGTCACGGCAAGAAACCGGAAGTCCGCGATGAAGACCATGTCGAGGCCGACCAGGAGATAGAGAAGCGGCGCATAGACGTGCTGGCACCGGTGCCACGGCCGCCAGCGCTGATGCGGCGAGAGGCGCACGACACTGTCGTCGCCGAGATCGGGATCGCAGCCGCGCACGTTGGGAAAGGCATGATGCGCCCCGCCGTGGCGCAGGTCCCACAGGTAGCCGTTGACGCCGACGAGGGCGAAACCGAGCGTGCGGATCGCGTAGTTCGCGCCCCGGCTGCGCGACAGCGTGCCGTGCCCCGCCTCGTGCGCGACGTGGAGCGCGAACAGGAAGCAGCAGGCGCCGAAGGCCCAGCTCAGGGGAAGAAGCCAGAGTCCCTGTACCACGCCGCTCAATCCGGCCACGTATGAAGCCGCCGCTCCCGCCAGCAGGGCGGCGGCCTCGACCAGCACGCTCCGCCCGCCAATGCGCCCGGCGGCGTCGAGATAGGGTCGCGCCGCGCGCGTCAACGCGCGATGAAAGGCATCGTTGTTGCGGCACTCGAAGCGGATCTTCGTGTCCGGCATTGCGCCGGACGAACGGAAGGCCGCCGACGCCGGGTCGGCGGGTACGGCCAGCGCGGCAGTCATGCGAACACCTCGTTCGCGGGGAGCTGGCGCGGCGGGGCGATCATCGCCTGCTGGCCTTCGTCCCACAGGATCAGGCGCAGCGAGCGCAGGCAGGCCGCCGGATCGAGCCGGCACACCGGATGGATGGCGGCCACCGCCGCATGGCACTCCGCGAGGCGGTAGCATGGCACACGCGGATTGAGATGGTGGATGTGGTGGTAGCTGATGTTGCCGAGCAGCCAGTGCAGCGGCTGCGGCAGATCGACGAACGAGGTGCCATACAGGGCGGCGGCGACCCGGTTCCAATCGCCGGTTCGGTACCAGAGCGTGCCCTCGAACTGGTGCTGCACGAGGCACAGCCACACGCCGACGGTCCCGGTGACATACATGACCGGCAGATGGACAAGCGCGAGCTCGCCGAAGCCGACGATCGCCCCGAGACCGCAGGCCAGGCCGAAGCTCGCGACATTGCTGAGAATCAGGTTGCCCAGCTCCCGAGCGGGAGCGCGCGGCCGCTCGAAGGGCGCGCGATAGATCAGCATGTAGCCGAGCGGGAAGACGATCAGGAGCAGGAACGGCGCCGAGTGCGCCAGGCGGAACGCCACGCGCCGCCATGGCGGCATCCGGCCATAGGCCGCCAGGGTGATGAATGGCGCGATCGGCTGCGTCTGATGGTCGAGATTGTTCGCTGTGCGGTGGTGCCGAGCGTGCAAGGGCCACCAGTAATGGTGCGGGATCAGCGTGACGAGGCTGCAGAACAGGCCGACCGCGATGTTGGCGCGCCGCGACGCGAAAAAGGAATGGTGCCCGCAATCATGCTGGATGGCGAACAGACGCAGGACGAGCAGGCCGGTCGGCAGCGCCAGCAGAAGCGTCAGCGCATAGCCGTAGTCAAGGCTCAAGTAGGTGAGGCACCAGCTGCCTGCCAGGGCGGCGACAGTGACTGCAAGCTCGGCCAGGCTGCGGCGGAGCACGGGCCCTTCATGGGCGCGAGTGGCGGCGACGACGACGCGATTGAGTTCTCGGCCGACACGGTTATCGGGCATGACGCGGTCCCTTCGCCGGGTTGCATCTCGTGCCCGCCAGTCATCGTGTGTTTGTCGGGAAAAGCGCAGCGCCGACGGCTGCCAGCCGTCAAGAGCGTCAGCGGCCGCGCAGCCGCCGGCGCATGATCGGCCGCGTCGGCGAGCGGCGCGCGCACTCGGCGAAGCCGTTGGCCGTGAAGGCGCCGGGAAACCCGGTCCACGCGAAGGCGGCCGCTGTGGTGCCGGCCTTCGGCGCGACCGGATAGGCCTCGACCAGCCGCCCGCCGCGTGCGCGGACGAAAGCGAGCGCCGCCTTGACCAGCGCCCGCGACAGGCCGCGGCGGCGCCAGCCGCGCTTGATGTAGAAGCAGGAGATCGACCAGCAGGGCCGCTCGTCGACCGGCGCCAGCACCCGCGAGCGGGCGAGCGCGACGTAGCGCTCGCGCGGCGCCACCGCGCACCAGCCGACCGCCTCGCCGTCGTGGTAGGCGAGGATGCCTGGCGCCTCGCCGGAGGCGACGATGCGGCGCATCGCCGCGCGGTTGCCGGCGCCCTTGCGCGCCTGGAATTCGCGTCGCGGCAGGCGCCAGTACATGCACCACCAGCCGCCGACGGCACCGCGCGGCCCGAACAGGGCGGCAAAGTCGTCCCAGCGCTCCGGCGTGAGCGGGTGGAAGCGCAGGCCGCCGAGCCGCGTCACCGCCCACACCTCAGCGCTGGCGCATCAGGAATTCGCGCCCGACCTTGACGCTGGTGACGCCGTCGTATTCGACGATGTCGGCGGTGGCGTAGGTTTCGATCCAACGCTCGGGCAGGTACGAGCCGGTGCCGATGACATCGATCGGCGCCTGCACGCTCGCCATTACCTTGCACTTCGCCGGGGTGAAGCCGGAGCTCGCGACGATGCGCACGTTGCCGAAGCCGGCCTCGTCGAGCGAATCGCGAAGGTGCCAGATCGCCGCGGCGCTGACGCCGGTGCCGACCAACCAGCGCAGCTCGCTCTCGGTCCGGTACTGGCGGACCGCGTTCGGCACGTGGCGCTCGAGCACGGCGTAGGACGCCGCCGGGTCGAGGCCCTCGACGAAGCGGCCGCCGTGGGTGTCAACGCGCATCGCGAGCCGCCCGTCGCGCGCAAGCTCGGGAAAGCGCCGGCAGACGGCGAGCGAATCGCTGATCTCGTGGCCGAAATAGTCGACCAGGACGGTGAGCGGCTGGTCGGGGAAGCGCTCGTGGAACATCTCGGCGGCGCGCAGCGTCGAGCCGGCATAGCCGACCAGGGCGTGCGGCATGGTGCCGAGTCCGAGATCGCGGCCGAAATAATGCGCGGTGGCGTCGGTGGCATTGCCGATGAAGCCGATAGCGCCGACGTCGCGCTGCGCGGCGCGGCTGCCAACCGAGGCGGCATAGGCCATGATCTCGGCCATCTCGCCGCCGGCGCAATGGCGCGCGTCCATGGCGAGGAACTGCACCTGGGGCAGGTCGCAGCACATCGAATAGGCGTTGTAGGCGGCGACGCAGGCGGGCCCGAGCTTCTGCAGGTAGATGGTCTCGAGATCGACGAGGTGCAGCATCGGCCCGCTCAGATAGACCAGCGGCTCGCCGGCGCCGACCCAGGCGCCTTCCTCGTACTCGAGCTCGATGTCGAAGCGCACGCCGCGCGCCGCCGCGACCCTTTCCAGCCATTCGACCATCAGGCGCGGGCAGAAGATCACCGGCCGGCGCATGAACAGCGCGTAGGTCACGCGCTTGTCGCCGTAGCGCCCGACGATCTCCTTGGTGCGCTTGAAATAGGTGTCGGTGCGCGCGGCGATCTCGCCTTCGAGCGCCGCAGCGGCAGGCTCGGGCGCCGCGGCGGCCTCAGGAAGCCTCGGCGACGCGGGCCTCGACACGGCTGCGCTCCTTCTTCAGCATCTCGGCGGTCAGAAACGCCAGCTCGAGCGACTGCGAGGCGTTGAGCCGCGGGTCGCAATGGGTGTGATAGCGGTCGCTGAGGTCGGTCTCGGCGATCGCCTGCGCGCCGCCGAGGCACTCGGTGACGTCCCGCCCCGTCATCTCGACGTGGATGCCGCCGGCATAGCTGCCCTCGGCGGCGTGGACGTCGAAGAACTGGCGCACCTCCTTGAGGATGCGGTCGAACGGCCGCGTCTTGTAGCCGGTCGAGGAAGTGAGCGTGTTGCCGTGCATCGGGTCGCAGCTCCACACCACGATGCGCCCCTCGCGCTCGACGGCGCGGATCAGCGCCGGCAGGTGCTGGTCGACCTTGTCGGCGCCCATGCGGCTGATCAGCGTCAGCCGGCCGGGCAGGTTGGCCGGGTTGAGCACGTCGATCAGGCGCAGCAGCGCGTCGGCGTCGAGCGACGGGCCGCATTTCAGGCCGAGCGGGTTGGCGACGCCGCGCAGGAACTCGACATGGGCGCCGTCGAGCTGGCGGGTGCGGTCGCCGATCCAGAGGAAATGCGCCGAGGTGTCGTACCAGTCGCCCGAGGTCGAATCGACGCGCGTCATCGCCTGCTCGAAGCCGAGCAGCAGCGCCTCGTGGCTGGTGTAGAAGTCGACCGTGCGCAGCTCGGCGGTGCCGTCGGGCGTGAGGCCGCAGGCCTCCATGAAGGCGATCGCCTCGGTGATGCGCTGGGCGAGGTCCTGCCAGCGCTCGGCCTGCGGACTGCGGGCGACGAAGCCGAGGTTCCAGCCGTGCACCCGGTGCAGGTCGGCGTAGCCGCCGGTGGCGAAGGCGCGCAGCAGGTTGAGCGTCGCCGCCGCCTGGCTGTAGGCCTGCAGCATGCGCTCGGGGTCGGGGCGCCGCGCCGCCTCGCTGAATTCCATGCCGTTGATGATGTCGCCGCGGTAGCTCGGCAGTTCGACATCGCCGCGCTTCTCCATCGGCGCCGAGCGCGGCTTGGCGAACTGGCCGGCCATGCGGCCGAGCTTGACCACCGGGAGGGCGGCGCCGAAGGTCAGCACCACCGCCATCTGCAGCAGCACGCGGAAGGTGTCGCGGATGTTGTCGGCGGCGAACTCGGCGAAGCTCTCGGCGCAGTCGCCGCCCTGCAGCAGGAAAGCCTTGCCGGAAGCGACCTTGGCCAGGGCCGCCTGCAGCTTGCGCGCCTCGCCGGCGAAGACCAGCGGCGGAAAGCCGCGCAGCCGCGCCTCGGCGGCGGCTAGCGCCGCCGCATCCGGGTAAACCGGCATTTGCTGGACCGGCTTCGACCGCCAGCCTTCCGGCGCCCAGCGCGCCGCCGTCTGCCTGGTAACCATAACTACCTCGTCCGCTTGCCGAGCGGGGCCCCACCTATAAGCCGGTCGGCGGCCATTTTCCAGCGAATCGGGCGCGCCCCGGGCCCGCCTCGCGCGGCGCCGCCACAGCCGGCGACGGCGGGTCGGCGGCGCGCCGGCAGGTCGAAGGCTAGCGGC
>CAYTWJ010000040.1:0-1588 GCA_964442055.1 uncultured Rhodospirillaceae bacterium
CCGACCGGGGTGCCGAACATCAGGTTCTCGGCGACGGTGGCGTTGGAGTTGTAGCGGCCGCGGTCCCAGCCCTCGACCAGCTCGGCGAAGTCGCGGTCGGCCAGCCGCCGGCGCAGCGCCGCGCGCGCGCGCAGGATCTTGTCGGCGAGCTCGGGCGACAGCGCGGGGTCGAGGGTGCCGCGCAGGCCGAGCTGATAGACGTCGTCGTCGAGCGCGACCAGCCTGAGCGCCCGGATCGCGGCGGCGCCGAGCCCGGCGGCGTCCTCGACCCCGGCCGCGCGATACTCGGTCCAGTCGGCGGCCGGATCGTCGGGCGAGTTGCCGGCGGCGAGCGCCTCGTTGACCTCGCGCTGCACCTGCCGGCGGCGGTCGGGCGGATATTCGGGCAGCACCAGCGGCCGGTGGCGCAGCCCGTAGAAGAGGTTGTCGCCGATCGTCGTGTTGAAGACGTAGCCGGCGCCGCCGACATAGGCGATGCGCCGGCCGGTGACGCTCTCGGGCAGGGTGGCGACGTCGGCGCCGCCGATGGTGATGCGCCCGCGCAGCGGATCGAGCAGGTGCGCGATCAGCAGCAGCAGCTCCTCGCGCCCGGCGCCGCCGACCAGCGCGACGCGCGCCGGCAGCCGGACGTTGAGCGAGACGCCGTCGAGCACGCTGGTGCCCTGCTCGTCGTTGTAGGCGAGGTTCGACACCTGCAGCTCGCCTGAGAGCCGCACCTCGCCCTCGGGCTCGGCGGTCTGCGTCGCCGGCTCGCGCATGCCCTCGGGCTCGAACTGCGCCACCACCTGCTCGTACTTGATGCGCGAATCCTCGCGCCGCTGGTAGTAGGCGAGCAGCTCCTTCCACGGCGCGGCCATTTCCTTGTGCGCGTTGACCGCGGCGACGACGGTGCCGACGTCGAGCTGCCCCTTGATGGTCAGGTAGCCGCCGATCGAATAGAAGAAGAACGGCCCGATCTGCTGCAGGAAATTGTTGAGGAACTTGATGACGAACTTGCGCTGGAAGATCTCGAAGCGGATCCAGTAGATCTGGCCGAGGCGCTGGGCGAACTCGGCGCGCAGCTTGGCCGAGCCGTCGTGCCCGTGCACCTCGTGGATGCCGGCGATGCTCTCGCCGATGCGGTCGGCGAGGCGGCGCTGCGTGCGCACCCGCTCCTTGGCCAGCAGGTTGACCTTCCGCTGCATCCGCGGGATCAGGTAGAACTGCAGCGGATAGAGCGCGACCGCGGCCAGGCCCATCACCGGGTTCTGCACCATCAGGAAGATGAAGGTGACCAGCAGCATGCCGCCCTGGAAGATCGGCGTGGCGAAGGCCTCGGCGATGAAGCCGCCGAGCGGCTCGACCTCGGCGGTGATCATCGGGATGATCTCGCCCGGGCTCATGCGCCGGAACGTCGGCAGGGCGAAGCGCAGCACGCGGCTGTAGAGCTCGTAGCGCAGCCGGCGCAGCATGCGTTCGCCCGAGACGCCCTGGAAGACGTTGATCGCGTACTTGAAGCCCTGCTGGACCAGCACCAGCGCCAGGAAGACGAAGCAGAGAATGATCAGGTAGGCGGCCTGGTCGACCTCGATGCCGGTGCCGAGCAGGT
>CAYTWJ010000040.1:1598-14475 GCA_964442055.1 uncultured Rhodospirillaceae bacterium
AGCAGGTCGTAGGGGAATTCGATCTTCTTGCCGCTGATGCCCTGGTTGACGATCGTCTTGGGCATCTGCAGGTAATAGTAGTAGGGGACGAACGAAGCGATCGACAGGACGGTCAGGGCGACCTGCTGCCGGATGCTATACTTGAAGATGAACTTGTATATATTTCGTTCCATCAACGCGGGCGTCCGGCTCGGCAACGGCGCGCGAGTTTATCGGAGCGGTGTCGGAGCGTAAATGCCGCTGCGGGAAAGCTGGAAAATCGCGCTTTGCCGGCTTTTGGCCCTATGCCATAGTCGGGTGCCGGGGGACTCCAGGGGACCGCGATGAGGGGACAAAAGGACGGGTCGCGGATCCTCATCTACAGCCATGACACCTTCGGCCTCGGCCATCTCAGGCGGTGCCGGACCATCGCCCATTCCCTCGTCGAGCAGCACAAGCACCTGTCGGTCCTCATCCTTTCCGGCTCGCCGATCATCGGCAGCTTCGACTTCCGCTCGCGCGTCGATTTCGTGCGCGTGCCCGGGGTGATCAAGCTGCGCAACGGCCAGTACACGCCGCTCAACCTGCACATGGACATCGACGAGACGCTGTCGATCCGCTCGTCGATCATCCAGCACACCGCGCGCATCTTCGACCCCGACATCTTCATCGTCGACAAGGAGCCGCTCGGCTTGCGCGGCGAGGCGCTGGAGACCATGCGCCAGCTCAAGGCGCGCGGCACCAGGCTGGTGCTCGGCCTGCGCGACGTGATGGACGAGCCGCGCCTGCTGGTGCCGGAATGGCGGCGCAAGAACGTGATGCCGGCGCTCAAGCATCTTTACGACGAGATCTGGATCTACGGCCTGCCGCAGATCTGCGACCCGCTGGAAGGCATCGACCTGCCCGAGAAGGTGCGGCGCAAGATCGTCTATACCGGCTATCTCAAGCGCAGCTCGAGCGAGCCGCCGCCCGAGCATCAGCTGCCCGAGATCACCCGGCGGCCGTTCCTGCTGGTCACGCCGGGCGGCGGCGGCGACGGCGAGGGCCTGATCGAATGGGTGCTGCGCGCCTACGAGAGCGGCGAGATGCTGCCCTATCCGGCGCTGCTCGTGCTCGGGCCGTTCATGAACCGCGAGCGGCGGGCCGAGTTCATCGCCCGCGCCCGCGCGCTGAAGCGGGTCGACGCGATCACCTTCGACGCGCACATGGAGCATCTCGTCGCCAACGCCGTCGGCGTGGTGGCGATGGGCGGCTACAACACCTTCTGCGAGATCCTGTCGCTCGACAAGCGGGCCCTGATCGTGCCGCGCACCACGCCCCGCCTCGAGCAGTTCATCCGCGCCAGCCGGGCCGAGCAGCTCGGCCTGGTGCGCCTGCTGCGCGACGACGGCAGCCTGGACCCGGCGGTGATGGCCCGCGCGCTGCGCGAGCTGCCGCGCCAGAACCTGCCCTCGGAGGTGGTGGTGCCGGGCCTGCTCGAAGGCCTGATCAATGTCGACCGGCTGGTCGCGCCGTGGCTGCGCCACGCCGCCGAGGACGAGGCGCAGGCGGTCGGTCAGCGCGCCTGAGCGCACAACCATGTCGACGGCGTTTGCGGCGGCGGGCAAGGTCGCCTTCATCCTGAAGGGCTATCCGCGGCTCTCCGAGACCTTCATCGCCCAGGAGATCCGCGCCCTCGAGGCGCGCGGGCTCGACATCGTCATCGTCTCGCTGCGCCGGCCCAACGAGGCCCACCGCCATCCGGTGCATGGCGAGATCCGCGCCCCGGTCCGTTACCTGCCCGAATACCTCTGGCGCGAGCCGCGACGCGTCTTCCGCGCCTGGCGACGGGTGCGGCGCTGGCCGGCCTACGCCCGCGCCCGCGCCGCCTGGTGGCGCGACCTCAGGCGCGACCCCAGCCCCAATCGCGGCCGGCGCTTCGGCCAGGCGCTGGTGCTCGCCGCCGAGCTCGACCCGGCGGTCGACCGGCTGCACGCGCATTTCATCCATACGCCGGGGTCGGTGGCGCGCTATGCCAGCCTGCTCACCGGGCGCCCCTGGAGCTGCTCGGCCCATGCCCGCGACATCTGGACCATCCCCGACTGGGAAAAGCGCGAGAAGCTCGCCGAGTGCGCCTGGGCGGTGACCTGCAGCGCCGCCGGCGCCGCCCATCTCGCCGCGCTGGCGCCGCCGGGCAAGGTCGAGCTGGTCTATCACGGCCTCGACCTCGGCCGCTTCCCGCCGCCGGCGCAGCCGCGACGCCCTCGCGACGGCGGCGATCCGCGCGACCCCGTGATCGTGCTCTCGGTCGGCCGCGCGGTCGCCAAGAAGGGCTACGACGACCTCCTCGCCGCGCTGGCCCGCCTGCCCGCCGGGCTGCACTGGCGCTTCGTCCATGTCGGCGGCGGGGTCCTGGCGGCCAGGCTCGGCCGCCTCGCCGAGCGGCTCGGCATCGCCGACCGGGTGACCTGGCTGGGGGCGCGGCCGCAGGGCGAGGTGCTGGCCCGCTACCGCGAGGCCGACCTGTTCGTGCTCGCCAGCCGCATCGCCGCCGACGGCGATCGCGACGGCCTGCCCAACGTCTTGATGGAGGCGCAAAGCCAGGGGCTGGCCTGCATCTCGACCCGGCTGTCGGCCATCCCCGAACTGGTGCGCGACGGCGAAAGCGGGCTCTTGGTCGAGCCCGGCGATATCGCCGCGCTTGGCGACGCCATCGCCGCGCTGGCGCGCGATCCGGCGCGGCGCCTGAAGCTCGGCGCCGCCGGCGCGGCGCGGGTGCAGGCGGCCTTCGACATGGGGGGCGGCATCGACCGCCTGGCGCAACTCTTCGGCCTCGAAGGAGCGCCACGCAGCGCCGCCCGCGCCGGCGGCACGCCGTGAAGGTCGCCTTCTACGCGCCGATGAAGGCGCCGAGCCACCCGGTCCCGTCGGGCGACCGGCGCATGGCGGGGCTGATCCTGGCGGGGGTGGGGGCGGGCGGGCACGAGGCCGAGCTTGCTTCCGAGCTGCGCACCTACGACCCCGACGGCGACGCCGAGCGCCAGCGCCGCCACCAGGCCGAGGGGCTGCGCGAGGCCGAGCGCCTGATCGCCCTCTGGCGTGACGACTCCGCCGCCCGGCCCGCCGCCTGGCTGACCTACCACGTCTATCACAAGGCGCCGGACTTCGTCGGCCTGCCGGTGACGCGCGCGCTGGGCATGCCCTACCTCGTCGTCGAACCCTCGGTGGCGCCCAAGCGCGCCCAGGGCCCGTGGGCCTTCGGCTACGCCGCCGCCGCCGAGTCCTTGCGCGTTGCCGACGCGCTGCTCTGCCTGACCCGCCTCGACATGGCCTGCGTCGAGCGTCTGCTCGGCGATGCCGGGCGCATCCATTACCTGCCGCCCTTCCTCGACGCCGCGCCTTTCGCCGCCGCCGCCGCTGCGCGCCAGCGCCACCGCGCAACGCTGGCCGCGCGTCACGGCCTCGACCCGGACAAGCGCTGGCTGCTGGCGGTGGGCATGATGCGCCCGGGCGACAAGCTCGAATCCTACCGCCGCCTCGGCCGCGCGCTGGCCCGGCTCGGCGGCGACGACTGGCTTCTGGTCGTCGTCGGCGACGGCGGCGCGCGGCTGGCGGTGGTGCAAGCGCTGGCGGCCTTGCCGGCGGCGCCGGCTTATCTCGGCGCGCTCGGCCCCGGCGACCTGGCCGCCGCCTATGCCGCGGCCGATCTTTGCGTCTGGCCGGCGGCGGGCGAGGCCTACGGCATGGCACTGCTCGAAGCCCAGGCCGCCGGCCTGCCGGTGGTCGCCGGGCGCGTGCGCGGCGTTCCCGACGTGGTGCGCGACGGCGAGACCGGCCTGCTGGTCGCCGAGAACGACGATGACGCCTTTGCCGAAGCGGTGCGCCGCCTGCTCGACGACGACGCCTTGCGGGCGCGCCTGGGGGCGCGGGCCCGCAGCTTCGTCGCGAGCGAGCGCGACCTTGCCGCCGCCGGCGCGCTCATCGATCGCGTCTTGCGCCGGACCGTCGGCTCATGACGCGGCTGGCCGTGCTGCGCCACGCCGCGACCGAATGGAACGCGGCGGGCCGCCTGCAGGGACGCGCCGACATGCCGTTGTCGGCGGCGGGCCGGGCCGAACTCGCCGGCCGGCGCCTGCCCGACGAGCTCGCCGGCTTCGTCTGGGTGGCGAGCCCGCTCGCCCGCGCCGTCGAGGCCGCCCGCCTGCTCGGCGGCCGGCCGACGATCGAGCCGCGCCTGATCGAGATGGACTGGGGCGGCTATGAAGGTTCCACGCTGGCCGAACTGCGCGCCCGGCACGGCGCCGCCTTCGCCGCCAACGAGGCTCTGGGGCTCGATTTGCGCCCGCCCGGCGGCGAAAGCCCGCGCGAGGTGCAAGAGCGGCTCAAGCCTTGGCTGATCGAGCTGGCGGCTTCCGGCCGCGACACCGTCGCCGTCACCCACAAGGGCGTGATCCGCGCGCTCCTGGCGCTGGCCACCGGCTGGGAGATGCGCGGCAAGCCGCCGTTTCGGCTGGACTGGCACCGCCTGCACCTGTTCACTGTCGGCCCCGGCGGCAGGCTTGCGCTCGCGCGCTGCAACCTGAAGCTGGCGATCGCCTGAGGACGAGAGAGTGACGGAGCGGCGCGTCCTTTTCTACGTGCAGCATCTGCTCGGCATCGGCCATCTGCGCCGCGCCGCCACGCTGGCGCGGGCGATGCAGGCGGCGGGCCTGCGCGTGACGCTGGTCTCGGGCGGCCACCCCATCCCCGGCCTCGATCTCGGCGGCGGCGAGCTGGTGCAACTGCCGCCGACGCGGGCCGTCGACATCTACTTCAAGCAGCTGGTCGACGAGCACGAGCGCCCCGTCGACGACGCCTGGAAGGCGCGCCGGCGCGAGCTGCTGCTTGCCGCCTGGCGCGAGCGGCAGCCGCACGTGCTGCTGCTCGAGCTCTTTCCCTTCGGCCGGCGCCAGATGCGCTTCGAGCTGATGCCGCTGCTCGACGCGGCGGTCGCTGCGGTGCCGCGGCCGCTGGTCGTCTCGTCGGTGCGCGACATCCTGGCCGCGCAGCCCAAGCCGGAGCGCAACGACGAGATGGTCGCCGTGGCCGAGCGCTATTTCGACCGCGTGCTGGTGCACGGCGATCCCGGCTTCATCGCCTTCGACCGCACCTTTCCGGTCGCGCGGCGCATCGCCGACCGGCTGCACTATACCGGCTACGTCGTCGATGCGGCCGAGCCCGCTTCGCGCGGCCCGGGCGCGCCGGGCTGGGGCGAGGTGATCGTCTCGGCCGGCGGCGGCGCCGTCGGCGAGCGCCTGCTGCGGACGGCGATGGCCGCGCGCCCGCTGACCGGCCTCGCCGACGCGCCCTGGCGCGTGCTCGTCGGCGTCAAGGAAAGCGACGAGGTGTTCCGCGAGCTCGGCGCGGCGGCGGCGCCGGGCGTGGTGGTCGAGCGCGCCCGCGCCGATTTCCCCGCCTTGCTCGGCAATTGCCGGCTCTCCATCAGCCAGGGCGGCTACAATACGCTGATGGAGGCGCTGCATGCCCGGGCCCGCGCCGTCGCCGTGCCCTATGCCGGCGGGCTCGAGACCGAGCAGACCCTGCGCACGCGGCTGCTCGCCGAGCGCGGGCTCTTGCAGGTGGTGAGCGAGGCGGAGCTCTCGCCGGCGACGCTGGCGGCGGCGATCGCGCGCGCGCTCGCGACGACGCCGGCCGATTCCGCCTGGCTCGACACCGGCGGCGCGGCGCGCAGCGCGGCCCTGGTCCGCGACTGGGCCGAACGGCTGGGCTGGTGAACGGTCGATGAGCGACTGGTCCGCCTTGACGCGGGAGCTCGACCTTTGGGCGGCGGCGGGGCAAACGGCCGCCTTCTGGTGGCGCGACGACGATGCGACGGCGCCGCACCCGGCGCTCGACCGCCTGCTCGCGCTCAAGGCCGAGGCGGACGTCGCGCTCGCGCTGGCGGTGATCCCGCTTCCCACCGACGCGCGGCTGGCCGAGCGCCTTGACGGGTTCGCCGACGTCGCCGTGCTCGTCCATGGCTACGCGCACGCCAACCATGCGCCGCCGCCGGCGAAGAAGAGCGAGCTCGGCACCGAGCGCCCGCTGGCCGCGCGGCTGGCCGAGCTCGCCGCCGGCCGCGATCGCCTGGCCGGACTGTTCGGCGATCGCTGCCGCGCCGTGCTCGTGCCGCCGTGGAACCGCTGCGGCGAGGACCTGCTGCCGGCGCTGCCCCGGCTCGGCTTCGCGGCGATTTCAGCCTTTCGGTCGAGACGGCGCGCCGCCACCGTGGAGGGACTGGCGCGCATCGACTGCCACCTCGATCCCGCCGACTGGCGCCGCCAGGCGGCCTTCGTCGGCGAGGGGCCGGCGCTGGGCGCGCTGATCGACCAGTTGCAGGCCCGCCGACGCGGCGAGGGCGCGCCGAACGACCCGATCGGGTTGCTGACCCATCACCGCCGGTGCGACGACGCGGCATGGAGTTTCGTCGCCGCCTTGCTGCGGCGCACAAAGACGCATCCGGCCGCGCGCTGGCTTGGCATCGACGAAATTCTTGCGCAGGTTGCAGCCCCGATGGCAACGGCGCGCCGACAATGACAGGAAAGAGCAGCTTGCACGTTTACCCCCGACGCGCGCTCCTGCCCGACTACGCGCGCGCGCTGGCCGGGCTGGCGGTCACGGGCTTGCCGCTGTTGTTCACCGAGCCGGCATCTGTCATGTTCTGGTTGCTGCTGGGTTTTGCCGCGCTGTTCGCGATTTACGGACTGCGCACGATGCTGCGTCAGCGTACCCGCATCGAGCTGGACGACGAGGGAATCGGCGCCAGCGGGGCCTGGGGGGGTAGGGTCGACTGGAAGGATCTGCGGGACGTGTCCGTGCGCTACTACTCGACCCGGCGTGATCGCAGCGGTGGCTGGATGCAGCTCGTCGTCAGGGGACGCGGGCGAAGCGTCAGCGCCGATTCCACGATCAGCGGCTTCGAGCGCCTGGTGGCGGATGCCGTCGCCGCGGCGGCGCGGCGCGGCGTGAGCTTGAGCCAGCGCACGCGGGCCAACGTCGGCGCGCTGGGCATCGCCCTGCCGCCGGCGGCCCGGGAATAGACCATGGGCAACGTCCTCGAGATCGACGACCTGCGCGTCGAGTTCCACGTCAACGAGGGCGTGATCAAGGCCGTCGACGGCATCTCGTTCCGCATTCCCGAGCGCAAGACGGTGGCGCTGGTCGGCGAATCCGGCTCGGGCAAGTCGGTGGTCAGCCAGGCGATCATGGGCATCCTGCCGAAGCCGGCGCGCATCACCTCCGGCCGCATCCTCTTCGACGATCCGGCGCGCGGCGGCGCGCCGACCGATATCGCCGCGCTCGACCCGGCCAGCGGCGCCATGCGCGCGATCCGCGGCGGGCGCATCTCGATCATCTTCCAGGAGCCGATGACCTCGCTCAGCCCGCTGCACACCATCGGCGACCAGATCAGCGAGGCCCTCTTCCTGCACCGCCGCGCGAGCAAGGCGGAAGGACGGCAGCTGACCGAGGAGATGCTGCGGCTGGTCGGCTTCCCCGATCCGGCGCGCGCGCTCGAGACCTATCCCTTCGAGCTGTCGGGCGGGCTGCGCCAGCGCGCGATGATCGCGATGGCGCTGATCTGCCGGCCGGCGCTGCTGATCGCCGACGAGCCGACGACCGCGCTCGACGTCACCATCCAGGCGCAGATTCTCAAGCTGATCAAGGACCTCCAGGCCGAGCTCGGCATGGCGGTGCTGATCATCACCCACGATCTCGGCGTGGTCGCCAACATGGCCGACGAGATCGTCGTCATGTACCACGGCAAGGCGATGGAGCGCGGCACGCTCGACGACATCTTCCGCCGGCCCCGGCATCCCTATCTGCAGGCGCTGCTGCGCGCGGTGCCGCGCTTCAACATGCAGGCGGGCGAGCGGCTGGTGCCGATCCGCGAGATCAGGACCGAGGCGAGCGCGCTGCTGAGGCAGAAGGCGCCGTGGCCCGAGGGGGCGGACCGCGCCGGGCCGCTGCTCGAGGTCAGGAACCTGACCAAGCGCTTCACCATCCGCAAGAGCGGGCTGTTCGGCGCCAGGCTCAACCGCGAGGTGCTGGCGGTCGACGACGTCAGCTTCTTCATCGGGCGCGGCGAATGCCTGGGCCTGGTCGGCGAATCCGGCTGCGGCAAGACCACCGCCAGCAAGCTGGTGCTGCGCGCGCTCGCCGCCGACCAGGGCGAGATCCGCTTCAACGACCACGGCCGCATCATCGACGTGCGCACCCTCGCCGACGAGGACCTGTTCCGCTACCGGCGCAAGGTGCAGTTCATCTTCCAGGACCCGTTCTCGTCGCTCAATCCGCGCATGACCGTGTTCGACATCATCTCCGAGCCGCTGATCATCCACGGCATCGGCGACGCCGACGAACGCTTCGAGCGGGTCAAGGAGCTGATGCGGCTGGTCGGGCTCGACGTGCGCTTCCTGCGCCGCTACCCGCACAGCTTCTCGGGCGGCCAGCGCCAGCGCATCGGCATCGCGCGCGCGCTCGCGCTGCAACCCGACCTCCTGATCTGCGACGAGCCGGTGAGCGCGCTCGACGTCTCGATCCAGGCCCAGGTGCTGAACCTGCTCAAGGACCTGCAGTCCCAGCTCGGCCTCACCTACCTCTTCATCTCGCACAACCTCGCGGTGGTCGACTACATCGCCGACCGCATCGCCGTGATGTGCGCCGGCCGGCTGGTCGAGATGGCGCCGCGCGAGGAGCTGTTCAACAACCCCGTCCACCCCTATACCCGGGCGCTCTTGTCGGCGGTGCCCAAGCCCGATCCGGGCGCGCGGCTCGACCTCAGCGCGCTGATGGAGGGCAAGGCGTCGGACCCCGCCGCCTGGCCGCCGCCCTACACGGTGAGCGCCGACACCCGGCCGCGCATGATCGATCTCGGCGGCGGGCATTACGTCCGCGCCAGCGCGGCCGCCAGCGAACTGGAGCTTGCTTCATGATGCGGTCCTTGCCTCTCGCCGCGGCGCTGGCCTGCCTCGCCGCGTTGATCACCCCGGCGGCGGCCATCGAGCTGAAGGAATCGCCGATGCTCGCCGTCGCCGTCGCCGCCGGCAAGCTGCCGCCGGTCGAGAAGCGCGCGCCGGCCGAGCCGCTGGTGGTCAGGATGGACGGCCCCGGCCAGGCGGCGGGCAAGCCGGGCGGCGACCTGCGCACGATGATCGGCCGCTCGCGCGACGTGCGCCTGATGGTGGTCTACGGCTATGCGCGGCTGGTCGGCTACGACGGCAAGTTCGCCATCCGGCCCGACCTCCTGAAGGCGATCGAGGTCGAGGACAACCGCGTCTTCACCATGCGCCTGCGCAAGGGCCACAAATGGTCGAACGGCGATCCGTTCACCGCCGAGGACTTCCGCTACTACTGGGAGGACATCGCCAACAATCCCGAGCTGTCGCCGTCGGGCCCGCCGATCACGCTGCTGGTCAACGGCGAGCGGCCGAAGGTCGAGGTCCTCGACGAGGTGACGGTGCGCTACAGCTGGAGCCGGCCCAACCCGTTCTTCCTGCCGCGGCTGGCCGGCACCGCGCCGCTGTTCATCTTCCGGCCGGCGACCTATCTCAAGCGCTTCCACAAGAAGTACGCCGACGCGGCCGCGATCGGCAAGGCGGTCGAGGAGGCGAACGCGCGCAACTGGGCCGAGCTGCACAACAAGCTCGACAATCTCTACGAGTTCGACAATCCCGACCTGCCCACCCTGCAGCCCTGGATGATCACCACCCGGCCGCCGGCGATCCGCTTCGTCGCCGAGCGCAACCCCTATTTCCACCGCGTCGACCCGGCCGGCGTGCAGCTGCCCTACATCGACCGCGTGATCATGAGCTTCGCCGACGGCAAGCTGATCCCGGCCAAGGCCGGATCGGGCGAGGCCGACCTGCAGGCGCGCAACATCAATTTCAGCAACTTCACCTTCCTCAAGGAGAACGAGCGGCGCGCCGGCTACCGCACGCTCCTCTGGAAGACGGCGAAAGGCTCGCATTTCGCGCTGTTCCCGAACCTGAATTGCAGCGACCCCGTCTGGCGCCAGCTGATGCGCGACGTGCGCTTCCGCCGCGCGCTGTCGCTGGCCATCGACCGCGAGGGCATCAACCAGTCGCTCTATTTCGGCCTCGCCATCGAGGGCGGCAACACGGTGCTGCCGGACAGCCCGCTCTTCAAGGAGGAGTACCAAAAGGCCTGGGCCGCCTTCGACCTGAAGAAGGCGGGCAAGCTGCTCGACGAGCTTGGCCTGGCCAAGCGCGACAAGAACGGCGTGCGCCTGCTGCCCGACGGCCGCCCGCTCGAGGTCATCGTCGAGACCGCCGGCGAGGACACCGAGCAGACCGACGTGCTGCAGCTGATCGGCGAGACCTGGGCCAAGGTGGGGATCAAGCTGTTCAGCAAGCCCTCGCAGCGCGAGGTCGTGCGCAACCGCATCTTCTCCGGCGAGGCGCTGATGTCGGTGTGGAGCGGGCTGGAGAACGGCGTGCCCACCGCCGACGAGAGCCCGGGCGAGCTCGCCCCCACCTTCCAGCACCAGCTGCAATGGCCGAAATGGGGCCAGCATTACGAGACCAGGGGCCAGGCCGGCGAGAAGATCGACATGCCGGTGCCGCAGGAGCTGTTCGATCTCTACAACCAGTGGATCGTCGCCCAGAGCGGCGAGGAGCGGACGCGGATCTGGCAGCGCATGCTCCAGCTCAACGCCGACAACGTCTTCTCGGTCGGCGTCATCGCGGCGGTGCCCCAGCCGGTGGTGGCGACGAAGGCATTGCGCAACATCCCGGAAGAGGGCATCTACAACTGGGAACCGGGCGCGTTCTTCGGCATCTACCGGCCGGAGACGTTCTGGCTCGACCGCTGAGCGCGGGCGCGGCGGACGGGGCCTCCGGGCGGATGGTGACGCGGGAACGATGCTGAGCTTCCTGGTGCAGCGCACGCTGGTGATGATCCCGACGCTGTTCGTGATCAGCGTGCTGGTCTTCATCATCATCCAGCTGCCGCCGGGCGACTATCTGACCAACCAGATCGAGGAGCTGCGCTCGCAGGGCGAGGCGGCGGCGCTGGAGCGGGCCGAGTTCCTGCGCAAGCAGTACGGCCTCGACCGCCCCCTGGTCGAGCAGTACGGCGTCTGGGTCGGCCTGCTGCCGGGGCCGTCGGGCTTCGCCGGCATGCTGCAGGGCGACTGGGGCTGGTCGTTCGAATACAACCGCCCGGTCAAGGAGCTGGTCGGCGACCGCCTGCTGCTGACCTTCGTGGTCAACGTCGCCACCATCCTGTTCATCTACGTGGTCTCGTTCCCGATCGGGGTCTATTCGGCGACGCGCCAGTACAGCCTGGGCGATTACGGCTTCACGCTGCTCGGCTATCTCGGCCTGGCCACCCCGAACTTCCTGCTCGCGCTCGTGCTGCTCTACTATTCCAACGTCTATTTCGGCCTCTCCATCGGCGGCCTGATGGACGACAAGTACGCCAACGCGCCGTGGAGCTGGGGCAAGATCGAATCGGTGCTGGCGCACCTCGTCATCCCGACCGTCGTCATCGGCACCAGCGGCACCGCGGCGATGATCCGCCGGCTCCGCGCCAACCTGCTCGACGAGCTGCAGAAGCAGTACGTGGTGACCGGCCGGGCCAAGGGGCTGCCGCGCTTCCGCCTGCTGGTCAAGTATCCGATGCGGATGGCGCTCAACCCCTTCATCGCCGACATCGGCAACCTGCTGCCGCACGTGGTCTCGGGCTCGGTGATCGTCTCGGTGGTGATGAACCTGCCGACCGCCGGGCCGATGCTGCTCGGCGCGCTGCAGAGCCAGGACCTCTACCTGGCCGGCTCGTTCCTGATGTTCCTGGCGCTGCTGACCGTGATCGGCATGCTGATCTCGGACATCCTGCTGGCGCTGCTCGACCCGCGCATCCGCCTCACCGGCGGCCTGTCGCGCTGAGCGCCGCCGATGACCGACACCGCCCACAAGCCGCTCGAACACTGGGTCAACGACGCCCCCTTCGACCCCTATTCGGTCGAGCGCATGTCGAGCGAGCAGGAACGCTACTACATGGCGTCGCAGTGGATGATGATGTGGTGGAAGTTCCGCCGCCACCGCGTCGCCGTGTGGTCGGGGACGATCCTGCTCCTGATCTACCTGTCGACCCTGGTCTCCGAGCTGATCGCCCCCTACAACCTCAACACGCGCGACCCGCGCCACATCTACGCGCCGCCGCAGACGATCCATTTCTTCCACGAGGGCGAGTTCGTCGGCCCCTTCGTCTACGGCTTCCGCTACCGCCTCAACACCCAGACGCTGAAGCGCGAATACACGCCCGATCCGCGCAAGGTGCAGCCGATCCGCTTCCTCTGCCTGGGCGACGCTTACGACTTCTGGGGCCTCATTCCGAGCCGGCTGCACTTCGCCTGCCCGGCCGAGGGCGGCACGCTCTACCTGCTCGGCACCGACCGGTTGGGGCGCGACATCCTGTCGCGCATCGTCTACGGCACCCGCATCTCGCTCACCGTCGGCCTGTTCGGCATCGCCATCAGCTTCCTGATCGGCATCGTGCTCGGCGGCATATCGGGCTATTACGGCGGCTGGATCGACAACATCATCCAGCGGGCGATCGAGATGGTGCGCTCGCTGCCCGAGCTGCCGCTGTGGATGGCGCTGTCGGCGGCGCTGCCGGTGACCTGGAACCCGATCCTGGTCTATTTCGGCATCACCATCATTCTCGGCCTGCTCGACTGGCCGGGGCTGGCGCGGGCGGTGCGCTCGAAGTTCCTGGCGCTGCGCGAGGAGGATTTCTGCACCGCCGCCCAGCTGATGGGCGCCTCGCCGAGCCGGGTCATCGGCCGCCACCTGATGCCGAGCTTCATGAGCCACCTGATCGCCTCGGCGACCCTGTCGATCCCGCAGATGATCCTCGG
>CAYTWJ010000041.1:0-14426 GCA_964442055.1 uncultured Rhodospirillaceae bacterium
CGGTGCCCGAGCCGTACTTGAACAGCCGCGCCTCGCGCACCCACAGGTCCATGATGCCGCCGTCGTTGACGAGGTCGTCGGAGACCGCCTGGATGAAGCAGGCGTGCGGCTGCGGATGCTCGTAGGCCGAGGCGGAGCGGGTCAGCTCGCCGCTCCGGTAATCGACGTAATAGTGGCCCTGCGCCGGCCCGTCGATGCCGTAGGCCCAGTGCAGGCCGGTATTGAACCACTGCGGCGAATTCGGCGCCGCCATTTGACACGCCAGCATGTAGCGCAGCTCGTCGAAGAAGGCGCGCGCATCCGCCTCGGCGTCAAAATAGCCGCCCTTCCACCCCCAGTAGGTCCAGGTGCCGGCCAGCCGGTCGAATACCGCCTTGGCGCTGCCCTCGTGGGAGAGGTTGCGCCGGTCGTTGATATCGCAATCGGGCTCACGGCGCTGCAGCCAGGACGGAACGTCGGCCTCGGCTACCGGCCGCACCCGCACCGGCACGCCGGCCTTGCGGAAATATTTCTGCGCCAGGACGTCGCAGGCGACCTGCGACCATTCCGCCGGTACCTCGATGCCGTCGAGGCGGAAGACCACCGACCCGTCCGGATTGCGGATCTCGCTGCTCGCGGGCCGGAAGGCGATGGCGTCGTAGGGCGATTTGCCCGATTCGGTGAACAATCGCTGGACGCGCATCGGTACTGGTCCCCCCTGCCCAACAGCCCGCACCGTAACGAACTTGCTTCGATTCGGGATGCCCCGCCGGCCGCCGTCATCGGCCTTGACGGTCCGCACCACATGATCTCGTGGCATCCCCACTGAAACGACACAAAGCCTAGAGCAAGCCGCCGGAGACGGTCAATCCATATTTTGGCCGGAAGCGCAAAATCGCTACTATATCTAGTTGGTTACGCTCCGATGTTGATTTTCAGATTGAACTCGGTTGGCAGCCGATTCCGCCGCTGGAACATGGCTTTGCCATGACCCTCTGAGACGAGTCCGGACGCGGTGCCGACGCCGGTTTTCTTTGACGAATCAGCGGCCCCGGTGCGCGGTGCTGGACGGGGCAGGCCGCCTTTGCCATAGTCGCGCCCCGACCGGCGCGGCCTGGCGCAAGAGGAATTGCAGCGGCGATGAGTCTGATCGGCACCAAGTTGATGACCTGGTGGAAAGGCGAGCTGGTCGGCAGCGACCGATTCGGCAATCGCTACTATCGGGAAAAGGGCGGCCCCAGCAGCGGCGAGAGGCGGTGGGTGATCTATCGCGGCGAATCCGAGGCATCGAAGGTGCCGCCGGAATGGCACGCCTGGCTGCACCACAGCACCGACGAGGTCCCGCCCGCCGAGCGGCCGCGCTGGCCGTGGGAGAAGGACCACTTGCCGAACCTGACTGGCACGCCCTTCGCTCACCGCCCGCGCGGCAGCGTCGCGGCGGTCGCGGAGCGGCCGCGCGCCACCGGCGACTACGAGGCTTGGCGGCCGGAGTGAGCGGGCGCGGCGCCGGGCGACGGCGCGGCCGGGCACCGCAGGGGGTATGAGGCGATGGGCGGCAATCTGGTCGAAACGCTGATCGGCGCGGTGGTGCTGGTGGTCGCGGGCCTGTTCCTCGTCTTCGCCTATTCGACCGCCGGCGTCCGCTCGGGAGTCGGCGGCTACGAGCTGATTGCCCGCTTCGATCGCGTCGACGGTCTCGCCGTGGGCAATGACGTGCGCATCAGCGGCATCAAGGTCGGCACGGTGACCCGGCAGGACCTCGATCCCCAGACCTACGCCGCGGTCGTGCGCATGACCATCGACAACGGCGTCAAGGTGCCGGCCGATTCGTCGGCCAAGATCGCCACGGAAGGGCTGCTCGGCGGCAGCCATCTGGCGATCCAGCCCGGCGGCAGCGACGAGGTCCTCAAATCAGGTGGCGAAATCACCCTGACCCAAGGGGCGGTGAACCTGCTCGATCTCGTCGGCCAAGCGGTCTTCAGCGCCGGCGGGGCGGGCGAGAAGGCGGCCCCGGCACAATCGCGCTAGCGCAGGCGATATGGCCGGGTTCGGGACAGGGCAAATCTGGCGGGCCCGCCGCTATGCGGCCGAATGCGGTTTCGTCAGCGAACTCGGCCAGCCGGTCGTCGCCTTGCTCGCGCCGCGCCCCGGCGAGCGCATCCTCGACCTTGGCTACGGCGACGGGGCGCTGACCGAACGGCTGGTCGCCGCCGGCGCCAGCGTGGTCGCGGTCGATGCCAGCGCCGACATGGTGGCGGCGGCGCGGGCGCGCGGCCTCGATGCCCGCGTCGTCAACGGCGAGGAGCTGGCCTTCCGCGCCGAATTCGATGCCGTCTTCTCCAACGCCGCGCTGCACTGGATGCGCCGCCCGGACCGGGTGATCGCCGGCGTTGCCGGGGCGCTCAAGCCGGGCGGCCGTTTTGTCGGCGAGATGGGCGGATTCGGCAATGTGGCGACGTTGCGCATCGCCATCGCCGCGGTCCTCGCCCGCCGGGGCGTCGACGCCGCCGCGCTCGACCCCTGGTACTTTCCCACCGCGGCCGAGTATCGGGCGCGGCTCGCGGCGCATGGCTTCGCGGTCCATGCGATCGAGCTCTTCCCGCGCCCGACCGTGCTGCCCGGCGACATCG
The DNA here is from genome assembly GCA_964442055.1 of uncultured Rhodospirillaceae bacterium. Taxonomy (GTDB): domain Bacteria; phylum Pseudomonadota; class Alphaproteobacteria; order Ferrovibrionales; family Ferrovibrionaceae; genus CAYTWJ01. The sequence continues at coordinate 2,610 of CAYTWJ010000041.1, forward strand.
CCGCCTGGCTCGACAATTTCGCCGGCAGCTTCCTGGCTGTCCTGCCGGCCGGCGAACGGCCCAGGGTCGTCGACGAGATCCGGGACCTGCTCGCCCCGGCGCTGCGCGACCCGGAGGGCGTATGGGTCACCGACTACGTGCGCCTCAGATTTGCCGCAAGTCTGGGCGATTGAGGGGCGATGCTGCGTCGCGTAGCCGTCCTTCTCGCCGCCGGGTCCCTCGCCGCGCCGGCCGCTTCGTTCGCGCAGCAGCCGGCGCCGCAGCGCCTGCCCATGCCGGCGACCCCGCCGGCGGCGGAGGCGACGGGCCCCGCGGCGGTGCTGCAGGGGCTCGACAAGATCACCGCGCGCATCTCGACCATCGTCGCGCCGATCGGCACCACGGTGACCTTCGGCACCTTGCAGATCACCGTCGGCATCTGCCGCAAGCACCCGCCCGAGGACCCGCCGGAAACCGCCGCTTTCCTCGAGATCACCGAGGCGCGCCGGGGCGAGGCGCCGGCGCGGCTGTTCTCGGGCTGGATGTTCGCCTCGAGCCCGGCGCTGAATGCCCTCGAGCACCCGGTCTACGACGTCTGGGTGATCGACTGCAGGACCTCGGCGCCGGACAGCGCCGCCGGCGCGCGGTAGAAGTCGGCCTGCTGGGCGAGCGCCCGGCGCAACAGGCGCCGGTACTCGGCGCGGCTCACCTCGATGGCGCCGAACTGCGCCAGGTGGGCGGTGATGAACTGGGCGTCGAGCAGGCGGAAGCCGCCGCGCCGCAGCCGCGCCACCAGGTGGACCAGCGCCACCTTGCTGGCGTCGCGGGCGCGGCTGAACATGCTCTCGCCGAAGAAGGCCGCGCCCAGGCTCACGCCGTAGAGACCGCCGACAAGGCGTCCCTCGAGCCGGCATTCGACGCTGTGGGCGTGGCCGAGCCGGTGCAGGCCGAGGTAGAGCCGGATGATCTCGTCGTTGATCCAGGTGCGCGGCCGCCCCGGCGCCGGCTCGGCGCAGGCGCCGATGATCGCGGCAAAATCGCGATCGGCGACCACCTCGAAGGCATCGGCGCGCACGGTGCGGGCGAGCCGGCGCGGCACGTGGAAGGCATCGAGCGGCATGACGCCGCGGCGCTCGGGATCGACCCAGAAGAGGCCCCGGTCGTCACGGTCCTCGGCCATCGGAAAGAGCCCGCTGGCATAGATGTCGAGCAGCATTTCGGGAGTCAACGCGGGCATGACCGGGTCGCTGCGGCGGTGCCCCGCGCGGAGCAGGCGGGCGCGGCGGCCGGCTTGCTCAGCCGCGGTTGGCGATGAATTCCTCGAGCCAATGGATGTCGTAGGCGCCGTTGGCGAAATCCGGCTCGGCGATCAGGGCGAGATGCAGCGGGATGGTCGTCTCCAGGCCGCCGATGACGTATTCCTCGAGCGCCCGGCGCAGGCGCATCAGGCATTCGTTGCGGTTCTGGCCGTGCACGATCAGCTTGGCGATCAGGCTGTCGTAGTGCGGCGGCACGCGGTAGCCGGCGTACAATGCCGAATCGACGCGCACGCCGAGGCCGCCCGGCGGGTGGTATTCGCTGACGCGGCCGGGGCGCGGGGCGAAGGTCTCGGGGTTCTCGGCGTTGATGCGGCACTCGATGGCGTGGCCGTTGAAGGCGATGTCCTCCTGGCGGTAGCCGAGCGGGACGCCGCTGGCAATGCGGATCTGCTCGCGCACCAGGTCGATGCCGGTGAGCATCTCGGTCACCGGATGCTCGACCTGCAGCCGGGTGTTCATCTCGATGAAATAGAACTCGCCGTTCTCGTAGAGGAACTCGATCGTGCCGACGCCGAGATAGCCGAGCTGGCGCATCGCCGCGGTGGCGGTCTCGCCGAGCCGGTTGCGCTGGTCGGCGTTGAGCGCCGGCGAGGGCGCCTCCTCGAGGATCTTCTGATGGCGCCGCTGCAGCGAGCAGTCGCGTTCGCCGAGATGGACCACGTTGCCCTTGCCGTCGCCCAGCACCTGGACCTCGATGTGGCGGGGCCGCGACAGGTATTTCTCGAGATAGAGCGCGTCGGAGCCGAAGGCGAGCCGCGCCTCGGCGCGGGTCTGGGCCAGCGCCGGGCCGAGTTCCTCGGGCGCGCGCACCACCTTCATGCCGCGCCCGCCGCCGCCCGCCGCCGCCTTGATCAGCACCGGATAGCCCATTTGGCCGGCCAGCCGCCGGGCCTCCGCCTCGTCACCGACGACGCCGCCCGAGCCGGGCACCACCGGCACGCCGAGCCGCTTCATCGTCTCCTTGGCGGCGATCTTGTCGCCCATCAGCCGCATGTGCTCGGGCGAGGGGCCGATGAAGGCGATCTTGTGGGCGTTGACGATCTCGGCGAAGCCGGCGTTCTCGGACAGGAATCCGTAGCCGGGATGGATCGCATCGGCGCCGGTGATCTCGGCCGCGGCGATGATCGCCGGGATGTTGAGATAGCTCTGCGGCGAGGGCGGCGGGCCGATGCAGACGCTTTCGTCGGCGAGCCGCACGTGCATCGCCTCGGCATCGGCGGTGGAATGGACCGCCACCGTGTGGATGCCCATCTCCTTGCAGGCGCGGTGAATGCGCAGCGCGATTTCGCCCCGATTGGCGATCAGCACCTTGTCGAACATCGCGCTGCTACTCGATCAGCATGAGCACCTGGCCGTATTCCACCGGCTGCTGGTTCTCGATCAGGATGCGAACCAGGCGCCCGCTCCTGGGCGCCGGGATCGGGTTCATCGTCTTCATCGCCTCGACGATCAGCAGCGTCTGGCCCTCGCGCACCTGGTCGTTGAGGTGGACGAAGGGCGCCGCGCCCGGTTCGGGGGCGACGTAGGCGGTGCCGACCATCGGCGACTTGACCGCGCCCGGATGGGCGGAGATGTCGGCGGCCTCTGCGGCGGGGGCGGCGGCCGCGGGCGGAGCGGCAGCCGGCGCGGCGGCGGCCGGCCCCGGCGCCGCCGCGGCCCCTGCGGCGACGCCGATCTGGCGCGCCACCCGCACCTGCACGCCGCCTTCGCTCCACTCGATCTCGGAGAGGCCGGTTTCGGCCAGCAGCTCGGCGAGGTCGCGAATAAGGCGCTTGTCCACTGCCGGTCTGGCTGCCTCGCCCTTGTCTTTGCGGCTGGTCATCGTACGACGAGCCTCGCCACGGCTTCGAGGGCGAGTCCATAGCCGTGTGCGCCGAGGCCGCAAATCACGCCATTCGCCGCCTGGCTGACCCAGGAATGGTGGCGGAAGGCCTCGCGGCGGAAGATGTTCGACAGATGCACCTCGATCACCGGCTTGTCCGCCGCGAGCAGCGCGTCGAGGATGGCGATCGACGTGTGGCTGAAGCCGCCGGGATTGATGACGATGCCGGCCGCCTTGGCCCGCGCCTCGTGGATCCAGTCGATCAACTGGCCCTCGTGGTTGCTCTGGCGGAAGACGACGGCAAGGCCGAGCGTCTTGGCCGTCACCTTCGCCGCGCGCTCGATGTCGGCCAGCGTGTCGCGGCCGTAAATTTCGGGCTGGCGCTGACCGAGCAGGTTCAGGTTGGCGCCATTCAGAATGTAGATCGTCTTTGCCATCAGGGACTTCCCGGCCGGAGCCGTGCCCTTATAGCGGGTTCCCCCGGGAGCGAAAAGGCGCACGGCGCCGAGAGTGCATGAAAGATCCGGGTTCGACCCGGTCACCGGGAGTTAACCTTTTGAAACTATTTGTATCCCATGCTCTCGGCCAGACTGCGCGGCTGCCGGGCGAACCGCCTCGGCCGGTCGCCGGGTGGATGCAGGTCCGGGAAAATTCGCGTATAGCGGGTGGACAGGATGCTGGTCGCTTTCGAGCTGCAAACGTTGCAACGCGGGCGCTGGGAGATCGATTCGGTCTATGACAGCCGTGACGCCGCGATCAGCGAGGCATTGCGACTGGGCGCCAGCGAACGCTACGCCGCCGTTCGCGTGGTCGAGGAGAAATACGACGAGGCCAGCGCAAGCGGGTCAACCAAGACCGTGTTCAAGGTCTCGCGCGAAGAGCGCGAGGGCCGGCGCGAACGCCAGCGCTGGTGGCAGAGCGAGGCCGAGCTCGAGCGCTATCTCGACGAATCGCGCAGCCGCCGGCTCGCCAAGCGCGCCGCCGCCGGTGCGGCACAGGGTCGCTTCCGCATCTTGCGACCCATCGCCGCGTTCACGCTCGGCGCCGGCGCGCTGCTCATCGTGACCATCGTTGCCGTCCGTCTCGCCGCGCGCGGCGGCCTGCCGCCATTCTGATCCGGCCCACGCCGGCGCCGGCGCCGGCCGCGCGCGGCGTCCCGGCCTTTTGCATCCGGCCGCACCGACCCCATATTATGGCCGAGGATGTCGGATCATCGCGGCGCGCGAAAGGCAGCCCGGTCATGCGTTTGACGATCAACGGCGAAGAGCGGTCCTTCACCACGCCCCTCACGGTCGGCCAGCTGTTGGCGGAGCTCGGCCTCGACGCGCGCAAGATTGCGCTCGAGCGCAACCTGGAAATCGTGCCCCGCTCGGCCTACGACGCGACCCGGCTCGGCGACGGCGACCGCCTCGAGATCGTGCATTTCATCGGCGGCGGCAACGTCGTTGCGCCGGAGCGCACGGCCCGTGCCGCCGATGCCTTTACCGTTGCCGGGCGCACTTTCACCTCGCGGCTGCTGGTCGGCACCGGCAAGTACAAGGATTTCGACGAGACCCGGCGCGCCGTCGAGGCCTCGGGCGCCGAGATCGTCACCGTGGCGGTGCGCCGCGTCAACGTCACCGACCCGAGCCAGCCGATGCTGGTCGATTACCTCGACCCACGCAAATACACCTATCTGCCGAACACCGCCGGCTGCTACACCGCCGACGAGGCGGTGCGTACGCTGCGCCTGGCGCGCGAGGCCGGCGGCTGGGCGCTGGTCAAGCTCGAAGTGCTGGGCGACCGCAAGACGCTCTATCCGGACATGCCGGAAACCTTGCGCGCCGCCGAAGCGCTTCTGCGCGAAGGCTTCGAGGTCATGGTCTATTGCAGCGACGATCCGATCATGGCCCGCCGTCTCGAGGAGCTCGGCTGCTGCGCCATCATGCCTCTGGCGGCGCCGATCGGCTCGGGCCTCGGCATCCAGAACCCGGTCAACATCCGCATCATCGTCGAGAACGCCAAGGTGCCGGTGCTGGTCGACGCCGGCGTCGGCACCGCTTCCGATGCCGCCATCGCCATGGAGCTCGGCTGCGACGGGGTGCTGATGAACACGGCGATCGCCGAGGCCAAGGACCCCGTCCTCATGGCCCGGGCGATGAAACTGGCGGTGGAAAGCGGCCGGCTCGCCTATCTCGCCGGGCGGATGCCCAAGAAGCTTTACGCCGACGCCTCGTCGCCGCTGGCCGGCCTGATCTGAACGCGGTCGGCGCCGGGCGGTCGCAGCGGGCAACGCGGCGTGCTATAAGTCCGCCGCCTGCCGATCCGGGGGCGGCGGCGGGCCGGTTCCGTTGATGTAGAGCGTTTTGCGTCGGAGGGAACGCGGCGCCCTGAACTGGGAAAGAACCGCGGTGGATAAGGACTGCGTGGCTGGGTGGTGACGTCTTGGATATTTACGACATTATCGAACGGTACGACGACTGGTTCTATCTCGTCACCGTCATCTGGACCTTCCTGGAAGGCGAAACGTTCGTCATCTTCGCCGCCGCGGCGTCGTCGCACGGCCTGCTCAACCTGCCGCTGCTGATCGCCTGCGCCTGGCTTGGCAGCTTCGGCGGCGACCAGTTCTACTTCTTCGTCGGCCGGCGCTACGGTCAGTGGCTGCTCGCCCGCTTTCCGCGCTGGCGCGGCGGCGTCGATCTCGCGCTCGGCCTGCTGCACAAGTATCACGTCGGCTTCATCCTCAGCTTCCGCTTCATCTACGGCGTGCGCAATTTCAGCTCCTTCGCCATGGGCATGAGCGAGCTGCCCTGGCCGCGTTTCCTGGTGCTCAACTTCATCGCCGCCGGTATGTGGGCGTTGACCTTCGCCGGTGCCGGCTTCCTGCTCGGCAAGGCGTTCGAGGCCTTCCTCGGCGAGATCGCGCGCGATTTCGGCCTGGTCATGCTGGCGCTGTTCCTGATCGTCATCTCGGTGGTGATGGCGCTTTACAAGCGGCGCGTCCGCGAGGCCGAACGTCGCGTCGTCGCCGAGGACGACCCGGTGGCTGTGCCGGTGCCGGCCATGGCCCGCCCGGCCGAACCCGATCCGCCGGCCGAGCGCAAGCGGTCGGGAACGGCCTGAGCCGGCTTCAGCCGGCGCCGGCGGCGACCCGCCGGTCCAGCTTGGCGATGAGGCGGTCGAGCGCGGCGACCTCGTCGGCGCTCAGCGCCGCGAGCAGGTTTTCCTGGTAGGCGAGGGCGAGCGGCACGATTCGGCCGTAGACCGCGGCGCCGGTCGCGGTGAAGGTCAGCACCGACCGGCGGCGGTCGCGACGGTCGCTCTCGCGGGTGAGCAGCCCGGCGCGCAGCAGCCGGGCGACGGCGCGGCTGACCATTACCTTGTCCATCGCCGAACGCTCGGCCACTTCGTTGGCCGACAGATTGGGGAAACGTCCGAGCACCGCCAGCACGCGCCACTCGGGCACGCTGAGGCCGAAGCGCTCGGCATAGGTCCTGGCCAGGCCCCGGCTGACGCGGTTGGTCAGGACCGAGAGGCGGTAGGGCAGGAAGCTCTCGAGGGCCAAAGTCGGCGGCCGCGACACCGTCGTCGCCTGTGCCTGTTGCTGCGCCGGTTTCCGGCCGCCCGCACCCGTCATTTTCGCCTCTTGCGCATTAGTTACAAATGAAACTATTATCGGCCGGCAAGCGCGCGGTCAAGCGCGTGCTTGGCCCGGCATCGGCGACGACGGAGGGCGGCATGGCCGATCTGCACGACAACCCGATGGGTACCGACGGCTTCGAGTTCGTCGAATACACCGCGCCCGACCCGGCAGCGCTGGGGCGGCTGTTCGAGCAACTGGGGTTCACCACGCTGGCGCGGCACCGCTCGAAGCGGGTCACGCTCTACCGCCAGGGCGACGTCAATTTCATCCTCAACGCCGAGCCCGAGAGCTTCGCGCAGAGCTTCGCCCGCATCCACGGTGCCAGCGTCTGCGCCATTGCCTTCCGGGTGCGCGACGCCGCCGAGGCCTACAAGCGCGCGGTCGGTCTCGGCGCCTGGGGCGTGCAGGGCAGGATCGGGCCGATGGAGCTCAACATCCCGGCGATCAAGGGCATCGGCGACAGCCTGATCTACCTGGTCGACCGCTACGGTGCGAAGGGCACGATCTACGACGTCGATTTCGAGCCGATCCCCGGCGCCGATCCGGCGCCGCGCGGCGTCGGCCTCGCCTATATCGACCATCTCACCCACAACGTGCATCGCGGGCGCATGAAGGAATGGGCGGAGTTCTACGAGCGCCTGTTCAATTTCCGCGAGCTGCGCTACTTCGACATCGAGGGCAAGCTCACCGGCCTCAAGTCGAAGGCGATGGTCAGCCCGTGCGGCAAGATCCGCATCCCGGTCAACGAATCCGCCGACGACCGGTCGCAGATCGCCGAGTATCTCGACGCCTATCACGGCGAGGGCATCCAGCACATCGCGCTCGGCACCGCTGACATCTACGCCGCTGTCGAATCCTTGCGCGCCCGCGGCGTGCCTTTCCAGGACACGCTCGACACTTATTACGACCAGGTCGACGCCCGCGTGCCCGGCCACGGCGAGGACCTCGCCCGGCTCAGGGCCGACCGCATCCTGATCGACGGGGCGCCGACCCGGGGCCAGGGCCTGCTGCTGCAGATCTTCACCACCACCGTCATCGGGCCGATCTTCTTCGAGCTCATCCAGCGCCGCGGCAACGAGGGCTTCGGCGAGGGCAATTTCCGGGCGCTGTTCGAATCGATCGAGCTCGACCAGATCCGCCGCGGCGTGCTGACCGGGCGCGTTTGAGCCGGCGAGGGAGGAAGACCATGGCCAAGACACGGATCGGGCTGCCTCATATCGAGGGCACGGCGGCGCGCCAGGCGCACGTCGCGCTGCCGCCCGGCACCTACGAGCGCGAGCTGGGACGTGAGGGCTTCTTCGGCCCGGCCAGTCACATGTACCACCGCCACCCGCCGACCGCCTGGAGCGGCTGGGAGGGGCCGCTGCGCCCGCGCGCCTTCGACACCGTACGCCTGCGCGACGCCGCCGAGGGCCCTTGGGAGGCGCATCCGCTCCTGTCCAACGCCCACGTGCGGCTGCGCTTCTGGCGCTGCGAGCGGCCGATGCGCCACCTGGTCCGCAACGGCGACGGCGACGAGCTGATCTTCGTCCATGCCGGCGAAGGCGACCTCTACTGCGACTACGGCCACCTCGCCTTCCGCGAGGGCGACTACATCCTGCTGCCGCGCTCGACGATGTGGCGGATCGAGCCCAAGGGCGAGGTGGCGGCGCTGCTGGTCGAGGCGACCAACGACGGCTACCGGCTGCCGGAGAAGGGGCTGGTCGGCGCGCACGCGATCTTCGACCCGGCGGTGCTCGACGTGCCGCGCCTCGACGACGCCTTCCGCGCCCAGCAGGACGAGACCGAATGGCGTGTCGTCATCAAGCGGCGCGAACAGCTCTCGACGGTGACCTATCCCTTCAATCCGCTCGACGCGGTCGGCTGGAAGGGCGAGCTCGCGCCGGTGCGCCTCAACTGGCGCGACATCCGGCCGCTGATGAGCCACCGCTACCACCTGCCGCCGTCGGCGCATTCGACCTTTGTCGCCGGCCGCTTCGTCGTCTGCACCTTCTGCCCGCGCCCGATCGAGAGCGACCCCGAGGCGCTGAAGGTGCCGTTCTTCCACAACAACGACGATTACGACGAGGTGATCTTCTACCACCGCGGCCAGTTCTTCAGCCGCGACAACATCCATCCCGGCATGATCACGCTGCATCCCTGCGGCTTCCCGCACGGGCCCCACCCCAAGGCCTTCGCCGCCGGCGCGAAGGCGGCGCGCACGGAGACCGACGAGGTGGCGGTGATGATCGACGCCCGCGACGCGCTCGAGGTGGCGCCGGAGGCGGCGGCGGTGGAATGGCCCGATTACGTGCGCTCGTGGGCGACGGGCGCGGCCAAGGCGGCGGCCGAATAGCCCGATGAAGCTCGCCTCGCTCCGGCACGGGCGCGACGGCCGCCTGGTGGTCGTCAACCGTGATCTCACGTGCGCCGTCGCCGTGCCCGGGATCGCCGCCACGCTGCAGCGGGCGCTCGACGACTGGGACGAGCTCGCGCCCGAGCTCGCCTCGGTGTACTGCCTGCTCAACGAAGGGCATACCGCGGAGTCGTTCCCGCTCGAGGTGGCGCGCCTGGCCGCGCCGCTGCCGCGCGCCTACCAGTGGGCCGACGGCTCGGCCTACATCAACCATGCCGAGCTGGTGCGGCGCGCACGCGGCGCCGAGTTGCCGGCCTCGTTCCGGACCGAGCCGCTGATCTACCAGGGCGGGTCCGACGACTTGCTCGGGCCGACCGACGACATCGCGCTGGCCGACGAGGCCTGGGGCATCGACTTCGAGGCCGAGGTGGCGGTGATCCTCGGCGACGTGCCGATGGGGACCGGGCCCGCCCAGGCCGCCGGCCATATCCGCCTGGTCACGCTGGTCAACGACGTGAGCCTGCGCAACCTGATCCCGGCCGAGCTCGCCAAGGGCTTCGGCTTCTTCCAGGGCAAGCCGGCCACCGCGTTCGCGCCGGTCGCCGTGACCCCCGAAGAGCTCGGCCCTGCCTGGGACGGCGGCAAGCTCAACCTGCCGCTGCTCGTGCATTGGAACGGCCGCCCCTTCGGCCGGCCCAATGCCGGCACCGACATGACCTTCGAATTCCCGCAGCTGATCGTCCACGCCGCCCGGACGCGCCGCCTCGGCGCCGGCACCATCCTCGGTGCCGGCACGGTATCGAACCGCGACCGTGCCGCCGGCTCGGCCTGCATCGCCGAGAAGCGCGCGCTGGAGATGATCGAGACCGGCCAGGCGACGACGCCGTTCATGAAATTCGGCGACCGTGTGCGCATCGAGATGCTGGATCCCGCCGGCCGCTCCATCTTCGGCGCCATCGACCAGCGCGTCGTGCGCTACGCGCCGCCGGCTCAGTCGTAGGGCTTGAGCCTGAGGCCGTATTCGCCGCCGTGGCGGCGCCAGAAGGCGAGCACCCGGTCGCAGGCGGCGAGCGCCGGCGTGCGGCGACTGCCGGGCGGCCGGGCGACGCCGCCCGGCGGGCCGAAGCGCGCCAGGTCGGGGCAGCGTTGGCCGAGCTCGCGGCGCAGCTCGTCGAGGCCGGCGAAGCGGGCACGGAAGGCGAGGTCGTCCGCCTGGCCGTCGCGGTAAAGGCGCTCGACCAGCCGCTCGGCGGTGACGGCGAAGTTGAGCAGGTGGTCGCCGCGCCAGAGCGGCGAGCGGGCGCGGGCGAAGCGGTCGCGTTCGCGCCGGAGCTTGCGGAACCAGTCGCGCGGCGCGGCCGGATCGAAGGGCGGTGGCGGGCGCCCCGGCATGGGCGCGTCTCTCCGATGGACCTCGGCCCATCATCGCGTCCCGCCGCGGCACCTGTCCAGTCGCGCCAGCCGGCTTGCCGCTCCGTTTTCCCGCCCCCCGACCTGCGTTATGCTGGCCACCGCCGCCCCCCGCGTGGTCGGGCGGGCGCCGAGACAGGCAGGGAGGGTTAAAGTCGATGAGCCGGATCGCATTGCTGGCGCTGGCGGCGGGTCTCGCCGGCGCGCTCGCGTCGCCGCCGCAGGCCGCGGCGCGCGACCTCACCGTGGTGTCGTGGGGCGGCGCCTACCAGGACGCCCAGCGCGAGGTCTACTTCAAGCCCTATACCGCCAAGGCCGGCCAGCCGATGAAGGACGAGACCTGGGACGGCGGCATCGGCGTGCTGCGCGCCAAGGTGCAGGGCGGCAAGGCCGACTGGGACGTGGTGCAGGTCGAATCGGAAGAGCTGGTGCTCGGCTGCGAGGAGGGCCTGTTCGAGAAGCTCGACTGGGCGGCGATCGGCGGCAAGGACAAGTTCCTGCCCGCCGCGGTGCACGATTGCGGCGTCGGCGCCATCGTCTACAACTTCATCCTCGCCTACGACGGCGACAAGCTGAAGGACGGCCCGAAGGGCTGGGGCGACTTCTGGAACGTGCAGAAGTTCCCCGGCAAGCGGGCGCTGCGCAAGGGGCCGAAGACCAATCTCGAGATCGCGCTGATGGCCGACGGCGTCGCGCCCAAGGACGTCTACAAGACGCTGAAGACGGCGGCCGGCGTCGAGCGCGCGTTCGCCAAGCTCGACCAGATCAAGCCGCTCCTGATCTGGTGGGAGGCCGGCGCGCAGCCGCCGCAGCTGCTCGCCTCGGGCGAGGTGGCGATGACCTCGGCCTACAACGGCCGCATCGACGCCGCCAACGTCAAGGACAAGAAGAACTTCCGCATCGTCTGGGACCAGAGCCTCTACACCATCGACAGCTGGGTGATCCTCAAGGGCTCGCCCAACAGGGCGGCGGGGCTCAAGTTCCTCGCCTTCGTCAGCGCCGCCGAGAACCAGCAGAAGCTGCCGAGCCTGATCACCTACGGCGTCACCAACAAGGGGGCGACCGCCGGCATCGACCCGAAGGTGCTGCCGCGCCTGCCGACCGCGCCGCAGAACATCGCCAACGCGACCGAGCTCGACGCGCCGTTCTGGATCGAGAACATCGACCGGCTGAACGAGCGCTTCAACAAGTGGGTGGCGCGCTGACCCGCCGGCCGGCGCCGGCCAGCGCCGGCGCCGCCTTTCCGTGAACGGCGCGGCGCTTAAAGGCGCGCTGCGCCGCGCCGCCTTTCCGTGAACGGCGCGGCGCTTAAAGGCGCGCTGCGCCGCGC
>CAYTWJ010000042.1:0-14192 GCA_964442055.1 uncultured Rhodospirillaceae bacterium
GATCCTCGACGGCCTCGGCCTCGATGCCGCGGCGCAGGCGCGGCCGCTGTCGTCGTTCTCGGGCGGCTGGCGGATGCGGGTGGCGCTGGCGGCGCTGCTGCTCGCCGAGCCCGACCTGCTGCTGCTCGACGAACCGACCAACCATCTCGATCTCGAGGCGACGCTGTGGCTCGAGGGCTTCCTCGCCCGCTATCCACGGACGCTGATCATCGTCAGCCACGACCGCACGCTGCTCAATGGCGCCGTCGACCACATCCTGCAACTCGACCGCGGCCGGCTCGCGCTTTATCGCGGCGACTACGACCGCTTCGAGCGCCAGCGGCGCGAGCAGCTGTCGCGCCAGGCGGCGCTGCATGCGCGCCAGGAGGCGCAGCGACGGCGCCTGCAGGCCTTCATCGACCGCTTCCGCGCCAAGGCCACCAAGGCGCGCCAGGCGCAGAGCCGGGTCAAGATGCTGGCCCGGCTGGAGCCGATCGCCGCGGTGATGGAGGACCCCGCCATCGCCTTCAGCTTTCCCGAACCCGAGCCGCTGCCCTCGCCGCTGATCGCGCTCGAAGGCTGCGCCGCCGGCTACGCGCCAACGCAGCCGGTGCTGGCGCGGCTCGATCTGCGCATCGACGCCGACGACCGCATCGCGCTGCTCGGCGCCAACGGCAACGGCAAGTCGACCTTGGCGCGGCTGCTGGCCGGCCGGCTGAGGCCGCTGGCCGGCGCCTTGCGCGCCTCGGCCAAGCTCAAGGTTGGCTATTTCGCCCAGCACCAGATGGAGGAGCTGGCGGCGGGGCGCACCGCCTACCAGCATCTCGCCGCCCTCGCCCCCGAGGCGCCCGAGGACCGCCTGCGCGCCCGGCTGGCGCAGTTCGGCCTGGCGCAGGACAAGGCCAACGTGCCCGCAGCCGAGCTTTCGGGCGGCGAGAAGGCGCGGCTGGTCTTCGCCCTGATCACCTGGGCGGCGCCGCACCTCCTGATCCTCGACGAGCCGTCGAACCATCTCGACATCGACGGGCGCGAGGCGCTCGCCCAGGCGATCAACGAGTTCGCCGGCGCGGTCGTGCTGGTCAGTCACGACCGCCACCTGCTCGACGCCACCGCCGACCGCCTCTGGCTGGTCGAGGGCGGCACCGTGCGGCCGTTCGACGGCGACCTCGACGACTATGCGCGCCGTCTCGCCGAAGGCCGCCGCACCGCCGCGGCTCCCGCCAAGCCGGCCGCGCCGACGCGCCGCGACGAGCGGCGGGCGGCCGCCGAAACCAGGGCCCAGCTCGCCCCGCTGCGCCGGCGGGCGCGCGAGGCCGAGGCCCTGGTCGAGCGGCTGGGAAACGAGCGGGCGGCACTCGACGCCGCGCTCGCCGCGCCGGATACTTATTCGAACGGCGGGGCCAGGGTGGCCGAGCTCGGCCGCCAGCGCGCCGAGGTCGCGCGGCGCCTGGCCGAGGCCGAGGCCGAGTGGCTGGCGGCGCACGAGGCGATCGAGGAGGCCGAGAGGGAGACGAGCGCATGAGCGCGCAGGAGCGGCCGACGGCGCTGATCACCGGCGCCTCGTCGGGCATCGGCTACGAGCTGGCCAAGCTCTTTGCCGCCGCCGGCTTCGACCTCGCCCTGGTGGCGCGGCGGCGCGAGCCGCTCGACCGGCTGGCCAACGAGCTGCCGCCGCGGCACGGCATCCGTACCCGCGTGATGGTCGAGGACCTGGCCGATCCGGCGGCGCCGCGGCGCATCCATCAGGCCCTCGTCGGCGCCAATGTCACGGTCGAGGCGCTGGTCAACAATGCGGGCTTCGGGCTGCGCGGCGCCTTCGCCGAGCTGCCGCTCGAGCGCCAGCTTGCGCTCTTGCAGGTCAACGTCACGGCGCTCACCGAACTGAGCCGCCTGTTCCTGCCCGGCATGGTCGCGCGCGGCCGCGGCCGCGTGCTCAACCTCGCGTCGACCGCCGCCTTCCAGCCCGGCCCGTTCATGGCGGTCTACTACGCCAGCAAGGCCTACGTGCTGAGCCTGAGCGAGGCGCTGGCCGAGGAGCTGGCGGGCAGCGGCGTCACCGTCACCTGCCTGGCGCCGGGGCCAACCGCGACCGGCTTCGCCGAGGCCGCCGGCAATGCCGATTCGCGGCTCTTCCGCCTCGGCACGATGGACGCGGCGCAGGTGGCCCGGATCGGCTTCGAGGCGGCGATGGCTGGCCGCCGCCTCGCCGTGCCCGGCCTGCGGAACTGGCTCGCGGTGCAAGGCCTGCGCCTGAGCCCGCGGGCGCTGACCTTGAAGCTGGTGCGCTATCTGCAGGGCTGAGGAGGGGACCATGGCCGGCTATCTGATCGTGCGCGTCGCCGTCGCCGACCCGCAGCGCTACGAGCGCTACCGCAAAGTGGTGGCGCCGCTGATCGAGCGTCACGGCGGCCGCTACCTCGTCCGTGGCGGCGACAGCGAGACGCTGGAGGGCGCCGACAACCGCTTCCGCATCATCGTCGTCGAGTTCCCGTCGCTCCAAGCGGCCAAGGCGTTCTGGAACTCGCCGGATTACGCCGCCGCGAAGCGCCTGCGCGAGGGCGCCGGCCAGCTCGAAGCGATCGCGGTCGAGGGCGTCTGACGCGGTTGCCTTCGCGCACGCCGCGCAGCCGCGATGCCAATCTCGTTGGTCTTCTAAGCCGGAAAGCCAAAATTAACCATATTGGACTAGTCTGAAAGTCGTAAATCCGATGGGCGGGCCAGCCAAGTACGGGTTGCGAGCCCGGCTCCGCGGATTCCGCGATTGTCGGAGGGCGCGATATGGGCAATCCATCCCAGGAGGCCGGCCGCAATGGATCGGTGGCGCGGCCCAGCGTAGTGTTCGTCAATCTGCCGACGCTGCCGATCGGCCAGATCGTCGATGCCGGCAATTCCTACCCGCACCTTTCGATGCCGCTCGGCATCCTCTATCTCTCGTCGGCGCTGCGCCAATACTCGACGGCCGGGCACATCGGCCTGATCGACTACAACCTGGCGACCAGGGACGTGCACCGCCACCCCTCGGTCGACGCCTTCATCGACGGCGTCAACGCCGCCCATGCCGGGCCCGAGCCCGACATCATCGCGATCTCGTTCATGTTCTCGATGTCGCGCGACTTCTTCGACCTGGCGGTCGCGGCGCTGGCCTGGCGCTGGCCCGAGGCGCTGCTCGTGGTCGGCGGCAATCACGCCACCAACAGTGTCGGGCCGCTGCTGGAGAATCCCGCCGTCGACTACGTGGCGCGCGGCGAGGCCGAGCTCGCCTTCGCACGCTTCGTCGATCTTTTCGCCACCGGCGCGCCGCTGCAGGTCAAGGGCTTCTACGACCGCGACAAGGCCGCTGCCGCCAACGGCGCCTGCCACGAGCAGTGCGAATACGCCGAGGAGCTCGACCAACTGCCGCACCCGGACTGGTCGCTGATCGACATGGGCGCCTACCTGACCGCGCCGGTGGCGCGCAAGCGCAGCTTCGGCAGCGCCGCCACCGCGCGCATGGCCTCTATCATGACCTCGCGCGGTTGTCCCTTCCAGTGCACCTTCTGCTCGTCGCACACGGTGCACGACCGCAAGATGCGCTACCGCTCGACCGCCAACGTCCTCGACGAGCTGCGCATCCTGCACCAGCGATTTGGCGCCACGCTGATCGTGCCGGAGGACGACCTCTTCACCGTCAACAAGCCGCGCATCCTCGGGCTGCTCGGCGCCATCCGAGACCTCGGCATCCCCGGGCTCGAGACGCAGTTCCCGAACGCGCTTTCGGTGAACACGCTCGACGAGGAGGTGATCGACGCGCTCGAGGCCGCCGGCATGCGCATCGCCACGCTGGCGATCGAGTCGGGCTCGGAGCATGTCCAGACCCACATCATCAAGAAGCGCTGCGACCTCGATCGCGCCCGGCGGCTGGTCGCCTACATCCGCGCCAAGGGAATGTACTGCCGCTGCTACTTCATCCTCGGCTTCCCCGGCGAGACGCGCGCGCAGATGCAGGAGACGGTCGATTTCGCCCGCGAGCTGCGCGCCGACTGGTGCGCCTTCATGATCGCGATGCCGCTGGTCGGCTCGGAGATGTTCGCGCAGTTCGATGCCATGGGGGTGATGGACGGCGCCAACCGGGCCTGGGAGGGCACCTATGCCGAGCGCCGCTTCGACACCTCCGAGATCGGCGCGGCCGAGCTCAAGCAGCTCGCCTATCGGGCCAACCTCGACATCAATTTCCTCAACAACACCCAGCTGCGCGAAGGGCGCTACGCGGCAGCGATCGAGTCCTTCCGGGACGTGTCGAACATCCACCCGTTCCACATCTTCGCCCATCACGGCATCATGCGTGCCCGGCTAGCGCTCGGCGAAGCCGCCCAGGCAGCGGCGGAGAAGCGGCGCATCCGCGAGCTCGTCGCGACCAATCACCTGTCGGCCGAGATGTTCGCCGCCTACGGCGACCTGTTGCCCGAACTCGCCGTCGAATTGTCGCCGCGGCCGGATCGGCCGGTCGCCGCGATGGCCGCCGGCGGCGACTGAGTTCCCGGGAGCGGCGTCAGCCGCTGCGCGTGCAGCCGAGATCGCGCAGGCGGCCGTCGTTCAGCCCATAGACCCAGCCGTGCACGGCCAGCGCCTGGCCGCGCCGCCAGGCGTCCTGCATGATCGGCGTCTCGCACACCCGCCGCGCCTGGGCGACGACGTTGAGCTCGCACAGCCGGTCGGCCCGCGCGCCGGCGTCGAGCGCGGCCAGGGCGGGCGCGTGCGCCGCGGCGACGTCGCGGATCGGCTCGAGCCAGTTGTCGATCAGGCCGTGCTGCTTGCCCTCCATCGCCGCATGCACGCCGCCGCAGCCGTAATGGCCGCAGACGATGACGTGGCGCACGCGCAGCACCTCGACCGCGAATTGCAGCACCGACAGGCAATTGAGGTCGGCGGGATGCACCAGGTTGGCGACGTTGCGGTGCACGAACACCTCGCCCGGCGCCAGGCCGGTGATGACGTTGGCCGGCACCCGGCTGTCCGAGCAGCCGATCCACAGGTATTGCGGCGCCTGCAGCGCCGCCAGCTTGCCGAAATAGTCGGGCTCGCGCTCGATCCGCTCGGCGGCCCAGCGCGCATTGGCCTCGAGCAGCTTGCCGATCGGGTCAGCCATCGGTTTTCTTCTGCCAGCCGCGCGGGCCCTGCTGCCAGTAGGTCAGGTCGTGCCCCGCCGCCTTGGCGCGTCGCCAGCGCTCGCGCGCGGCCGTGACCGCCGCCTCGTCGTTGCCATCGAACAGGTCGCAGACCCGATTGTAGCCGCCGAACTCGGCCGCCTCGGCGCCGTCGACCAGGAACAGCACCTCGGCGCGGTTGGGGTTCTCATCCTGGTCGGTGAGCCAGACCGGCTGGCGCTCGGCGAAGCCGTCGGCGCGGCTGCCGTGCGGCAGGAAGCCGTCACGGCTGTAGGTCCAGAGCAGGCCGTTCAGCGCCTCGACACGCTCGGGCGAGGAGGCGCGCACGACGGCGCGCCAGCCGCGCGCCAGGGTCTTCTCCAGCAGGTCCGGCAGCGCCTGGTCGAGGCTCGAGCGCTGCAGGTGATAGAAGAAGACCTCGGTCACGCCGGCGTGTCTCGTGGCGGGGCGGCTAGCGGCCCTCGTAGTGCTGGCGGACGAAGCGGTCGAGCAGGCGCACGCCGATGGCGGTGGCGCCCTTCGGCACCGTCGGCTTGTCCTTCTTCGCCCACGCGGTGCCGGCGATGTCGAGGTGCGCCCACGGCACCTCGTTGACGAAGCGCTGCAGGAATTGCGCGGCGGTGATCGAGCCGGCGCCGGTGCCGGGCGGCGCGATGTTCTGCATGTCGGCGATGTCCGACTTCAGCGCCTGGTCGTAGGCCTCGGCCAGCGGCAGGCGCCAGAGCAGCTCGCCCTCCGCCTTGCCCGCCTCGATCAACCGACCGGCCAGCGTCTCGTTGTTGGAGAAGAGGCCGGAATGCTCATGGCCGAGCGAGATGATGATGGCGCCGGTCAGCGTCGCCAGGTCGATCATCAGGCGCGGCTTGAAGCGGTCCTGGCAGTACCACATGGCGTCGGCCAGCACGAGGCGGCCTTCGGCATCGGTGTTGAGCACCTCGATGGTCTGGCCCGACATCGACTTGACGACGTCGCCGGGGCGCTGCGCCTTGCCCGAGGGCATGTTCTCGACCAGGCCGATGACGCCGACCGCGTTGACCCGCGCCTTGCGCCCGGCCAGCGCCATCATCAGGCCGATCACCGTCGCCGCGCCGCCCATGTCCCACTTCATGTCCTCCATGCCCAGGGCGGGCTTGATCGAGATGCCGCCGGTGTCGAAACACACGCCCTTGCCGACGAAGGCGAGCGGCGCCTGCCCCTTGCGGCCGCCCTGCCACTGCATGACGACGAGCTGCGATTCGCGCTCCGAGCCCTGGCCGACGCCGAGCAGCGCGCCCATGCCGAGCTTCTTCATCTCGGCCTCGCCGAGCACCTCGACCTTCAAGCCGACGCGGACCAGCTTGCGGCATTCCGCGGCCAGGCTCTCGGGATGGATCACGTTGGCCGGCTCGGTCACCAGGTCGCGGGCGAAGGCGATCGCCTCGGCCACCTTCTCGAGCGGCTGATAAGCCCGGCGGGCCGCCGCGGCGCCTTTCGCGAGCACAGCGACCAGGGCGAGCGAGGGCTTGTCGCTCTCCTTCTGCTTGGTGCGGTACTTGTCGAAGCGGTAGCCGCCGAGGCGGGCGCCGAAGGCGGCACGCGCGGCGGCGTTGGCCGGGCTGACCTTGGCGCCCTTCACCGCATCGACGGCGACGGCGAGCTCGATCTCGCCGCTGGTCGCCAGCCGCCGCACCGCTTCGCCGCCCATCGCCTCGAAGGCCCCGCCGTCGACCTCGGCCGGCTTGCCCAGGCCGCAGAGCAGCAGGCGGTTGAGCCGCACGCCGGCCGGCGCCATCAGCTCGAGCCACTGCCCCTTCTCGCCGGTGAAGCGGCTGGCCGCGATGGCGCGGCCGAGCGCGCCCTGCGTGGCGCGTTCGAGCTCGGCGGCGCTGCGCGTCAGCTGCTTGCCGGCGAGCACGCCCACCACCAGGGTTCCACCCTTGGGCATGGCCGATTCGGCGATCGTGATCTTCATGGCCGCTGCAAACCTCCGTCCGGCGATGCCGCGCGGGCGCGCGGCGGGCACATCTTAGCCAGCGGTCGGGCAAAGAAAAGGCCGATGTCGCCGCCGATCCGCCGCACGGCGGCAACATCGGCCGCGACGGACACTGGGCAGTAGCGCGGTTGCGCCGAGCCGCTATACTCGCCGCGATGCGCGGCACCACTCGCTACATCCTGCGTCAGATCGCGGGCCCGTTCCTGTTCGTTGCCCTCACCCTGACCGGCGTGATCTGGCTGACGCAATCGCTGCGGTTCATCGAACGCATCGTCAACCAGGGCCTGCCGCTGCAGTCGTTCCTGCACATCACGCTGCTGCTGTTGCCGGGGGTGCTGCTGATCATCCTGCCGGTGGCCCTGTTCTGCGCTGTGCTGTGGGTCTATCACCGCCTCGCCGGCGAGTCCGAGCTGGTGGTGCTGTGGGCGGCGGGCTTCAGCCGCGCCGACCTCGCCAAGCCGGCGCTGCTGATGGCGCTGGTGACGATGGCCGCCTGCTACGCGCTCGGCCTCTATGCCGCGCCGCTCGGCGCACGCAACGTGCGCAACATGCAATACGAGCTCACCAGCGGCCTGGCCAGCATGGTGCTCCAGGAGGGTACCTTCAACACGCCGCGGTCGGGTCTGACCGTCTACGTGCGCGAGCGCGACCCGGACGGCGAGATGCTCGGCATCCTGGTCCACGACAACCGCGACCCGGCCCGCCCGATCACGATGATGGCCGAGCGCGGCGCACTGGTGGCGACCGCGCAGGGGCCGCGCTTCGTCATGGCCCACGGCAACCGCCAGCAGATCGACCGCGAGCAGGGCCAGCTCAGCCTGCTCTATTTCGACAGCTACACCCTCGACCTCAGCCTTTACGCCAGCGGCGGCGGACAGGCCTGGCGCGAGCCCGGCGAGCGTTTCATCGGTGAGCTGTTCTGGCCCGACCTCGGCAATGCCGACGACGTCGCCAACTACCGGCGGCTGGTCGTCGAGGGCCACCGGCGCCTGGCGATGCCGCTGTTCGTGCCGGCGCTGGTCCTGGTCGCGCTCGCCGGCGTGCTCGCCGGCGAATACAGCCGCCGCGGCAAGAGTCATCGCCTGGCCTTCGCGGCCGTCGCCGCGATCGCGCTGCAGGTCATCGGCCTCGCCGTCGTCCATCTCGCCGGCAAGACGCCGGGGCTCGTTCCGCTGCTCTACGCCAACCCGCTCGCCTTCGCCGCCGGGGCGATCTACATGCTGCGCGACCGCCGGCTGCGCCGGCCGGCGCCCGCCGTCGCCGGAGCGGAAGGATGACGCTGTCGGCGACGCTGTCGATCTATTTCGGCCGCCAGTATCTGCTCGGCGTCGCGCTGGTCTTCCTGGTGCTGGTCCTGCTCGCCTTCACCTTCGACACCGTCGAGCTGCTGCGCCGCGCCGCCGGCCGGCCCGAGACGAGCTTCGGCCTGGTGCTCGAAATGTCGCTGCTCAAGCTGCCGGCGCTGTCGCAAAAGCTGATGCCGTTCGCGGCCTTGTTCGGCGCCATGCTGACGCTCAGCCGGCTGACGCGGTCGCACGAGCTGACGGTGGCGCGCGCGGCCGGGGTTTCGGTCTGGCAGTTCCTCGCCCCGGCGCTGCTGCTGACCATGGCCATCGGCACCATCGTCGTCGCGCTCTACAACCCGCTCGCTTCGGCGCTGGTCGCGCGCTACGAGCAGCTCGAGGCCAAACACCTGCGCGGGCGCACCTCTTCGCTCGCCGTGTCGTCGACCGGCCTCTGGCTGCGCGAGGCGGATGCCGACGGCCAGGTGGTGGTGCACGCCCTGCGCGTCGCGCAACAGGGGATCGAGCTCAACGACGCGATTTTCCTCTTCTACGACCCGCAGGGGCGTTTTGTCCGCCGCATCGATGCCTCGGCCGCCCGCCTGGTCCTGGGCAACTCCGGCAGCCGCTGGGAGATGGACAACGCGCTGCTCACCGGGCCGGATCAGCCCGCCGCCCGACTCGCGCGTCACACGGTGCCGACGACGCTCACGCTCAGCCAGATCCAGAACAGCTTCGCTTCGCCCGAGACCATGTCGTTCTGGTCGTTGCCGGCCTTCATCGCCACGCTGGAGAATGCCGGCTTCTCGGCGCTGCGCCACCGGCTGCACTGGTATGCGACCATGGCGGTACCGTTCCTGCTCTGCGCCATGGTGCTGGTGGCGGCGTCGTTCTCGCTGCGGCTGACGCGGCGCGGCGGCACCGGGCTGATGCTCGCCGGCGGCGTCGCCGCCGGATTCCTGCTCTACTTCCTGTCCGATCTGATCATGGCGCTCGGGCTCACCGGTGCCGTGCCGGCGCCGCTCGCCGCCTGGGCGCCGGCGGGAGTGAGCGCGCTGCTCGGCCTCGCCATGCTGTTCCATCTCGAGGACGGTTGAGGGACCGTGCGCCGGCTCGCTGCGGCTGCGGCCGCTCTCGTCGTGATCGTCCTGGCCGTCGCCGCCGCCGCCGAAACCCGACCGCGGTCCGATGTGCCGGCGCTGCTCAGCGCCGACGAGGTGGCCTACGACCAGGACCTCGGCCTGGTCACGGCCTCGGGCAAGGTCGAAATCGCGCAGGGTCAGCGCGTCCTGCTCGCCGACAAGGTCACCTACAACGAGCGCACCGGCGACGTCACCGCGAGCGGCAATGTCAGCCTGCTCGAGCCGACCGGCGATGTCCTGTTCGCCGACTATGTCGAGCTGACCGACGAGCTCAAGAACGGCTTCATCCGCGACGTCCGCGTCCTGCTGGCCGACAACTCGCGCCTCGCCGCGAACACGGCCGACCGGCGCGACGGCAACACCACCATCCTCGATCGCGCGGTCTATTCGCCGTGCAACCTCTGTCCGACCGACCCCACGCGCCCGCCGCTCTGGCAGATCAAGGCAGTCAAGGTCGTCCACGACCAGCAGGCCAAGGTCATCGAATACAAGGACGCGACCATGGAGGTCTTCGGCCTGCCGGTCGCCTACCTGCCCTATTTCCGCCATCCCGACCCGACCGTCGACCGCCAGAGCGGCCTCCTGATGCCGTCGTTCAGCCGCAACGACTATTTCGGCCTGCGCGCCCGTGTCCCCTATTACTGGGCACTCGGTTCCGACCGCGAAGCGATTGTCACTCCGGAGCTCAGCGAAAAGGAAGGCGCCCAGCTCCAGGCCGAATACCGCCAGCGCACCGAGAAGGGCGAGTTCTTCATCGACGGCAGCGGCACCTACGTCGACGAACGCGACGACAACGGCGACCCGACCGGCGACAAGGAATTTCGCGGCCACATCCGCAGCCTCGGCCGCTTCCGCATCGACGACGGCCGGCGCTGGGGCTTCAACCTCTTCCGCGCCAGCGACGACACCTACCTGAGGCGCTACACCATTCCCGGCGGTCGCCTCGACACCCTGACCAACCGGCTCTTCGCCGAGTCGGTGCAAGGCCGCTCCTACGGCATCGTCGACTCCTACGCCTTCCAATCGGTGCGCCCCGACGATCCGCCCGGCTCGACCCCGATCGTCCTGCCGGACGTCAGCTATTCCTGGACCGGGGAGCCGAGCGAGCGCGGTGGACGCTTCCTGGTCGATGCCAACATGCTTTCCCTCTACCGCACCGAGGGCACCGATACGCGCCGCCTCTCGTTCGCCGGCGGCTGGCAACTGCCCTACTACGCGCCGGCTGGCGACGTCTATACGCTGACCGCGCAGTTGCGCGGCGACGGCTATTGGGTCAACGAGGGCGTCGACGGCGCCAATCCCGAGGGTTCCGAGCAGAGCACGCTGACCGGCCGGCTGCGGCCGCTGCTCGCCCTCGACTGGCGCTGGCCGTGGGTGAGCAGCGACGGCCGGTTGCGCCACGTCATCGAGCCGATGGCCTCGGTCGTCCTCACGCCCTACGGCGGCAATCCGGGCGCGATTCCGAACGAGGATTCGCAGAGCTTCGAATTCGACGACACGAACCTGTTCAGCCTCTCGCGCTTTCCCGGCATCGACCGCTACGAAAGCGGCCCGCGCCTGTCGTACGGCCTGCGCGCCGGCACCTACGGCGGCGGCGGCTACAGCGAACTCTTCGCCGGCCAGATCCTCAAGCCGCGCGAGGACAACACCTTCCCCGCCGGTTCGGGACTGGTCGGGCAGAAGTCCGATTACGTCGCCCGCGCCACCATCGCGCCCTCCCGCTATTTCAGCTTCATCGATCGCATCCGTGTCGACCAGGACAGCCTGGAGCTGCGCCGCCACGAGGTGCTCGCCTCGATGGGCCCGAACGCGCTGCGCCTGTCGGTCAGCTACGCGGCGCTGGACCGCTCGCTGTTCAGCGACGACTTCGGCAACCGCGAGGCGGTGACGCTCTCGCTGTTCGCCCGTCTGACCGAGCACTGGAGCTTCTTCGGCCAGCATTCCCGCGATCTGACCGACGACGGCGGCAGCCTGCTCAACTACCTGGGATTGCGCTACACCGACGAATGCCTCGACATCATCTTCTACGCCGAGCGCGATTTCGTGACCGTGCGCGATCTGCGGCCGAGCACCACGTTCGGCGTCCGCTTCCTGCTCGCCAACCTGTCCTGACCCGGCGCGCCGAGCCCGCCAGCCGGGGCGCGCACGGGGCTTTGACGGCCGGGGCCGAGCTTCTATCCTAGGCGACTTCCGACCAGCGAGGTCTCGTTCCGTCCGATGTTCCCCAAGTCGATCGCCCGGCGGCTTTTCACCGTGCTGATGCTCCTGCTGGCTGGCGCGCCGGCGGCGGCGCAGGACCTGCAGCGCATCGCCGCCATCGTCAACGACGAGGTCATTTCCTCGCTCGACGTCCAGCGCCGGCTGGAATTGGTAATGATCTCGACCGGGCTGCGCGATACATCCGAGGTGCGCCGCCGCCTCGAACCCCAGGTGCTGCGCAGCCTGATCGACGAGCGCCTGCAGTTCCAGGAGGCGACGCGGCGCAACGTCGCCGTCACCGAGGCCGACGTCGCGCGCGCCTTCGCCCAGCTCGAGCGCCAGAACGGCATTCCCCCCGGCCGCATCGACGACTATCTGCGCAGCCGCGGCATCAGCAAGGAGGCGCTGATCCAGCAGCTTCGCGCCGAGATCGCCTGGGGCAAGCTCATCCGCTCGCGCATCGCGCCGACCATCCTGATCGGCGACGACGAGGTGCGCGCGGCGCTCAACCGCATCCGCAGCTCCGCCGGCCAGTCCGAGGATCTGGTGGCCGAGATCTTCGTCGCCGTCGATGCGCCCGATCAGGACGAGGAGGCCCGCCGGACGGCCGCCCGGCTGATCGAGCAGATCGGCGCCGGGGCGCCCTTCGCCGCGGTCGCGCGCCAGTTCAGCCAGGGCGTCACCGCCGCCGCCGGCGGCGAGGTCGGCTGGGTGCAACCGGGCACGCTGCCCGAGGAGATCGATGCCGCGCTCAAACGCATGAACAAGGGCGACGTGTCGGAGCCGATACGGGCCCCCGGCGGCTATTACATCATCCAGCTGCGCGACCGGCGCCGGGTGACGCCCGGTGCCGCAGCCGAGGCACAGGTTACCCTCAAGCAGGTGATGCTGCCGCTGCCGGCGGGAGGCGGCGAGCGCGAGGTGGCGGCGACAATCGAGCGGGCACGCGCCGCGGCCCAGGAAATCCGCGGCTGCGACGACGTCGAGCGGGTCGGCCAGCACGTCGGCGCGCCGCAGTCGGGCAGCCTCGGCACGGTGCGGCTCAGCGACCTGCCGGCGCCGTTCCGCGATGCCGTCGCCGCGCTCGGCGCCGGGCAAGTGTCGCAGCCGGTGCGTTCGCCGCAAGGGGTGCATCTGCTGGTCGTCTGCGAGCGCCGCGATGCCGGCGGCCAGGGCGGACCGGACCCGGAGCAGTTGCGCCAGCGGCTGGCCGAGAGCCGCGTCTCGATGCTTGCCCGGCGTTATCTGCGCGATCTTCGCCGCGACGCCGTAGTGGAGATTCGTTGAGCACCGCGCCGCCGCCTGTCCGCGCCGAGGCGCCGCTGGCGTTGACCATGGGCGAACCCGCCGGCATCGGCGGCGAGATCGCCCTCAAGGCCTGGCTGCGGCGGCGCGAGGCGGCCTTGCCGCCCTTCCTCGTGATCGACGACCCGCGCCGGCTGGCGGCGATCGCCCGTGCGCTCGAGCTGCCGGTCGAGATCGACAGCATCGCCGACGCGGCCGAGGCGGCCGCGGTCTTCGCGCGCGCGCTGCCGGTGCTGCCGGTCGATCTCCCCGTGCCGGCCATCCCCGGCCATGCCGACCCGGCCAATGCCGGCGCGGTGATCGCGGCGATCGACCGCGCCGTCGATCTGGCGATGGCGGGTGCCGCCGCGGCGATGGTCACCAACCCGATCCACAAGGCGACGCTCTACGACGCCGGCTTCCGCTACCCCGGCCATACCGAATATATCGCGGCGCGCTGCCATGCCGCCGCGCCGGTCATGCTGCTGGCGATCGAGGGCCTGCGCGTGGTGCCGGCCACCATCCATGCCGCCCTCGCCCAGGCCATCGCCAGCCTGGACACCGCGACGATCGTCACCGCTGCGCGCGTCACGGCGGCGGCGCTGCGGCGCGACTTCGCCGTTCCGCACCCGCGTCTCGCCGTCGCCGGGCTCAACCCGCATGCCGGCGAGGGCGGCGCGCTGGGGCGCGAGGAGATCGAGATCATCGCGCCGGCGGTGGCGCGCCTGCGCGAGGAGGGCATCGATGCGGTCGGGCCGCTGCCGCCCGACACCATGTTCCATGCCGGCGCGCGCAGCCGCTACGACGCGGCGATCTGCATGTACCACGACCAGGCGCTGATCCCGCTCAAGACGCTGGACTTCGACCACGGGGTCAACGTCACGCTCGGCCTGCCGATCGTGCGCACCTCGCCCGACCACGGCACCGCCTTCAACATCGCCGGCCGCGGCGCCGCCAGGCCGGACAGCCTGATCGCCGCGCTGCGTCTGGCGCGCAGCATCGCCGACAACCGGCGGGCGGCCGAGCCCGAGGCCGGCCGCCGCCGCGCCTGACCGGCCGTGGCCGCGCCGGACGAGGCGGCACCTGCCCTGCCGCCGCTGCCGGCGGTGATCGCGCGGCATGGGCTGCGCGCCCGCAAGCAGCTCGGCCAGAACGTCCTGCTCGACCTCAACCTCAGCGCGCGCTTCGC
>CAYTWJ010000043.1:0-14078 GCA_964442055.1 uncultured Rhodospirillaceae bacterium
GTCGGTCTGCTGCGTCTCCCAGGTGACGATGCCGCCCTTGACGTAGATCTTCCAGCTGCACGAGCCGGTGCAGTTGGCGCCGTGCGTGGAGCGCACGATCTTGTCGTGCTGCCAGCGCCGGCGGTAGCCCTCCTCCCAGCTGCGGTCCTCGCGGGTGACGACGCCGTGGCCGCCGGCGAAGCTGCCGACATCCTTGCGGAAGAAGGTCAGGCGGTCGAGGAAATGACTCATGGCATCCTCCGGATCAGGTCGGTCGCGGGCCTGCGCTCAGCACGGCGCCTCGGCGCCCTTGCGGGCGTAGTACCACCAGTTGATGGCGATGTTGGCGGCGTAGAAAACGGCCGCCCAGTAGAAGAAGGCATTGGGCGAGCCGAACCACGAGATCGAATAGCCGAGCATCAGGCCGGCGGCGAGCGGGCCGTAGGCGGCGATCGCCGCGGTCCAGCCGATCACGCCGGCGGCCTGGCGAGGCGGGAACAGCATCGGCATCTGCTTGAAGGTCGAGGCGTTGCCGACCCCGGCGAAGAAGAAGAGGCCGAGCATGAAGCCGACGAAATAGGGAAACTCGGCCATCGACGCCGGGCTGGTGAAGAAGGTCACGCCGATCGCGCAGGCGAGCATGCCGATGCCCGCGTAGTGGGTGACTATCGCGCCGCCCAGCCGGTCCGAGACCGGCCCCGCCAGCACCCGCGTGGCCGAGCCGACCAGGGGGCCGAGGAAGGCGTACGTGAGCGGATCGGGCCCGCCCGGCAGGCCGCCATAGAGCTGCTTGATCAGCAGCGGAAAGGTGGCCGAGAAGCCCGAGAACGAGCCGAAGGTCATGACGTAGAGGGTCGTCATGAAGAAGCCGTGCTTCATCTTGAAAATGTCGAGCTGCTCGCGGAAATTGGCGCGCACGGGCACGCTGCGCAGCCAGAGCAAGGCGGCGAGGGTGAAGACGACCAGGAACGGCACCCAGACCAGCGCCGCGTTCTGCAGCCAGATCGGGCTCGTCGCCTCGCCCTTGGTGAAGGTCTGCGGGGCCCCGGCGAGCGTGCCGAAGAAGGCGAAGCCGATGATCCACGGCGTCACGAACTGCACCACGCTGACGCCGAAATTGCCGATGCCGGCCTGGATCGCCAGCGCCGTGCCCTGCAGCCGCTTGGGGAAGAACAGGCTGGTCGAGGGCATGAAGCTCGAAAAGTTGCCGCCGCCGAGACCGGCCAGGAAGGCCAGCACCATCAGCACCCAGTAGGGCGTGGTCGGATCCTGCACCGCGTAGAACCAGCCGACCGCCGGCAGGAGCAGGCTCAGCGTCGAGAAGGTGACGACGTGGCGGGTGCCGAACAGCGGCACCAGGAAGGTGTGGATGATGCGCAAGGAGCCGCCGGCCAGGCCCGGCATGGCGGCGAGCCAGAAGAGCTCGGTGGTCGACAGCTTGAAGCCGATGTTGGGCAGCCGCACCACCAGGGCCGAGACCATGAACCAGACGATGAAGGCCATCGTCAGGTTGACGGTGGTGATGATCAGGGTGCGCCAGGCCAGCGCCTTGCCCCGCCGCTGCCAGAAGCCCTCGTCCTCGGGAGCCCATTGGGCGAGCCAGGTGCCGCGTTCCGCCGGAGCGGCGGCGGCCTGTGTTTGCTGTGCCATGGGTCAGCCTTTCGTTGTCATGCTGCGGGTTCGTCTCAATGCGCCGGCTTCGGCCGGCCGGGGGTAGGCCGCGCCGCCGTGGCGCCCTAGCCCGCCTGCTCCTTGACCTGGCGCGCCTCGTGCACGCGCTGCAGCTCGGGCAGCTCGGGCAGGCGGCCGAGCTCGGGCACCTTGGCGCGCTCCATGACGCGGATGGCGAAATGCATCCAGGTGAGCGCGACGGCGACCAGCACGAACAGCAGCATGAAGCAGCTCGTCCACACGCCGGTCAGATCGTTGAGCGCGCCGAAGGCGATCGGCAGCACGAAGCCGCCGAGGCCGCCGATCATGCCGACCAGGCCGCCGACGCTGCCGACGCTGTCGGGATAGTAGACCGGGATGTGCTTGTAGACCGCCGCCTTGCCCAGCGACATGAAGAAGCCGAGCACGAAGACCAGCACGATGAACGGCACCACGCCCATTTCGATGGTGAAGGCGATCGGCCCCTTGATGCCGCGCACGACGTATTCGGTCGAGGGATAGGAGAGCAGGAAGGTGCAGATGACCGAGACGATGAACGTCCAGTACATGATGCGGCGCGCGCCGTACTTGTCGGAAAGGTGGCCGCCATAGGCGCGGAACAGGCTGGCCGGCACCGAATAGAACGCGCCGAGCATGCCGGCGGTCTTGATGTCGAGGCCGTAGACGCCGATCAGGTAGCGCGGCAGCCACAGCGCCAGGGCGACGAAGGCGCCGAAGACGAAGAAGTAGTAGAGCGCGAAACGCCAGACCTGCACGTTCTTGAGCGGCGCCAGGTGCAGCAGCGTGCCCTTCGGGCGCTCGCCGCGCGCGCGCCGCGCCGTCAGCTCGGGATCGTCCTGGGTGGCGAACCAGAAGACCACCGCCATGACCAGCAGCCCCGCCGCCCAGATCACGGCGACCATCTGCCAGCCCAGCGCGACGAGGACGAAGGGGGCGAGGAACTTGGTCACCGCGGCGCCGATATTGCCGACGCCGAAGATGCCGAGCGCCGTGCCCTGGCGCTCCTTCGGGTACCAGCGCGAGACGTAGGCGATGCCGACCGCGAACGAGCCGCCGGCGATGCCGACGCCGAGCGCGGCGAGCAGCGTCATCTCGTAGGTCTTGGCGTAGGAGAGCAGGAAGGTGGCGATCGCTCCGGCGACCATCACCGTGGTGTAGACGATGCGGCCGCCATACTGGTCGGTCCAGATGCCGAGGAAGATGCGGATCAGCGACCCGGTCAGGATCGGCGTGCCGACGAGCAGGCCGAACTGGGTGTCATTGAGCCCGAGCTCGTCCTTGATGCGGACGCCGATGATCGAGAAGATCGTCCACACCGCGAAGCAGACGGTGAAGGCGATCGTGCTCAAGTAGAGCGCGCGCTGCTGCTGGCCGGGGGTGACGTTTTCGAGATAGTTCATCGGTTCTGTTTCCTCCAAGCGCATGCGCGGACGGACCGGCCGCGCGCAGCGCCGCGACCGGCGACACGGTCCGGCAGACCGGCGGAAAAGGACTTGATTTCAGTCAATCGGCGGCGTGGGCCGGAGGAAATAAGCCGCCGGCACTAGTTTTCGCACTGGCGAATTGGCCGGCGCAGCTGTCGCGATTGACCGCTGCCGCAGCTTCGCTTGACAATTGTCAAGCCAATGCCGAGCATCCGGAACGACAGGACCGGGGCGGCGCCAGACCATGCGCGAACACGAACATGCCGCGTTGCGCGAGCTGGCCTTGTTCAGCTCGATGCAGCCCGATTCGTTCCGGACCCTGATGCGGGCTTCCTTCCTGCAGCGGTTCCCGCCGCAGGTCGTGCTGATCCGCGAGGGCGAGCCCGCCGACTTCCTCTATGTCCTCGTCGAAGGCGCGGTCGAATTGTTCGCCAGCACCGCCAATCGCGAGAGCACGATCGCGGTGCTCGCGCCGGTGACGACGTTCATCCTCGCCGCCGTCATCAAGGATGCCACCTACCTGATGTCAGGACGGACGCTCGCGCCGTCGCGGCTGCTGATGATTCCGTCCGAGAACATCCGCGCCGCCTTCACCGAGGACCCGGCCTTCGCCCAAGCGATGGTCGTCGAGCTGGCCGGCGCGTTCCGCTTCATGGTGCGCAACCTGAAGAACCAGAAGCTGCGCACCGGGGTCGAGCGGCTGGCCAATTACCTGTTGCGCCTGCGGCACGAGGCGGGCGGCGCCCACCGCTTCCAGCTCCCCTACGAGAAGCGGCTGCTCGCCTCGCTGCTCGGCATGACGCCGGAAAACCTGTCGCGGGCCTTTGCCACGCTGGCGCCCTATGGCGTCGCGGTGCGCGGCAGCGAGATCGAGCTCGGCAAGATCAAGGATCTCGAGACGCTGGCCAAGCCGACGCCGCTGATCGACCAGCCCGATTAGGGACCGCTGCCGCGGCCACGCGCCGGGCGCGCTCGGGCAGCCTGGCTTTGACGGCGACGATCTCGGTGCTGAGCGACACAAAGGCCGCGCCCACCGCCGGCGTCATCAGGAGGCACTAATGGCGCACGCCGATGGCCGCTAAACGATACAGCGGCGGAAAGGCCAAGGGGCGAGCGGTCGGCAGCCCGGCACGGCAACCGCCCCGAGCGGGCCCGCTATTCGGCGGCCCGCCCCCGGGCCAAAGGCCCCGGCGCCGGCAGGCGGCTCGACATGCAGGTCGAGCGAATGGTGGGCGCGGCAAGGATTGAACTTGCGACCCCTGCGATGTCAACACAGTGCTCTACCACTGAGCTACGCGCCCGCCACCAAGCCGTGGCGCCGCCGGCGCTGGCGCGCCGCACGGCGGGGAGGGCCTTTCTTATCGGGAAGCCCGGCGCTTGGCAAGCGCCGGCGCGGACGCTCAGGGGACGGCCGGGACCTCGCCGCCGCCCGGGCCGGCGAGCACCCGCTCGACCTCGTCGACGAGGTCGCGCAGATGGAAGGGCTTGGACAGCACCTTGGCCGGGTAATCGCTGCGCCGGCCGTTGTTGAGCATCACCGCGGCGAAGCCGGTGATGAACATGATGCGCAGCTCGGGGTCTACGGCGGCGGCGCGCTGCACCAGCTCGATGCCGTCCATTTGCGGCATGACGATGTCGGCGACCAGCAGATCGAAGCCGCCCTCGCCGAGCACCGGCAGGGCGTCGCCGCCATTGCTCACGGCAATCACTTCGTGGCCGGCCCGCTGCAGCGCCTTGGCGAGGAAATGGCGCATCGAGTCGTCATCTTCGGCGATCAGAATTCGCGCCATGGCACCCTGTCAAACCGCGCCCCCGCCCGCCGTCCGCTGCGTCGCGTCGCCCGCCGGCATTTGCGGTAATTTCGAGACAATAGTGCCGCTTCCCTGAGAAAGCGTAAACGGCGCCGGCGCAGCGATTGCCGCTGCCGGGGCGCGTGCTATCATCGCTTGGCGCCGCTGCGCGAGATTCCTGCACGAATCATGGTAAATCCCCTTTAGTCATGCGCGAACAAACCGCCCTCAAGCCGCGACCGGTCGCGGCCGACGATAGACCGATCGCGATCGTGCGGCCGAAGCCGCAGACCGTGCCGCTGGTCTTCGCCTCGCCGCACAGCGGCAGCGACTATCCGGCCGACTTCGTGCGCAGCTCGCGCCTCGACGCGCTGACGCTGCGCCGATCCGAGGACAGCTTCATCGACGAGATTTTCGCCGCCGCGGCCGATCATGGCGCCCCCTTGGTCAAGGCGCTCTTCCCGCGCGCCTATTGCGATCCGAACCGGGAAGCCTACGAGCTCGACCCCGGCATGTTCGCCGATCCGCTGCCGCCCTTCGTCAACAGCGCCAGCCCGCGCGTCGCCGGCGGCATCGGCACCATCGCCCGGGTCGTCGCCAACGGGGCCGATATCTATCGCGGCAAGCTGCCTTTCGCCGAAGCCGAACGGCGCATCGAGGGCTGTTGGCGTCCCTACCATGGGGCGCTGGCCGAACTCCTCGCCGAGACCAAGGCGCGCTTCGGCGCGGCGATCCTCATCGACTGCCATTCGATGCCTTCGGTGGGTGGGCCGATGGATGCCGACCCCGGCAGGAGCCGGCCCGACATCGTGCTCGGCGATCGCCACGGCACCTCGTGCGCGCCGCCGCTGACCGACCTGGCCGAGCGGGTGCTGAGCGGGCTCGGCTTCAAGGTCGTGCGCAATCTGCCCTATGCCGGCGGCTACACGACGCAGCATTATGGCCGCCCGGCGGAAGGCCTGCACGCGCTGCAAATCGAGATCAACCGCGCCCTCTACATGGACGAGGACCGCATCGAGCGCCGTCCCGGGCTGGCCGTCGTCGGACAGCGCATGTCGCGGCTGATCGGCGAACTGGCCCGGCTCGACCCCGGCGAGCTTCGCCCCGGCCGCTGACGCGCCGATGAGCGGCGAGCTCGTCGTCCGCGCGTCGGTCGATGCCGATGCGCCGGACATCGCCGCGATCTACGCCGATCACGTCCGCCACGGGCTGGCCTCCTTCGAGGAGGTGCCGCCCGACGCCGCCGAGCTCGCGCGCCGGCGCCGCGCGGTGCTGGCCGAGGGCCTGCCCTATCTGGTCGCGGCGCGTGCCGGCCGCATCGTCGGCTATGCCTATGCCGCGCCCTATCGCGCCCGCGCGGCCTATCGCTACAGCGTCGAGGATTCGGTCTATGTCGCCACCGATTGCGGCCGTCAGGGCATCGGCCGCGCCCTGCTCGCGCCGCTGATTGTCGCGGCAACGGCGGCCGGCAAGCGGCAGATGATCGCCGTGATCGGCGATTCCGCCAACCACGCCTCGATCGGGCTGCATGCCGCGCTCGGCTTCCGCCATGCCGGCACCCTGACCGCGGTCGGCTTCAAGCTCGGCCGCTGGGTCGACAGCGTGTTGATGCAGCGGCCGCTGGGCCCTGGCGACGGCGCGCTGCCGGATTGAGGAGCGGGCAAAAAAAGGGCCGTGCCAGAGGCACGGCCCGAGTCTAGGGAGGAAACGCCCTGGAAGGGCATACAGCAGCCACTGCGGATGCAGCACTTACTGCGCTGCACAATATGCCAGCGAAGTCCGGTTTTGCCAAGGCCCACCTCAGAAAAAATTTTGAATTTCAGTGCTGTAGCAGTGTTTCCGCAGGACGCCCGGTTTGGCAGCGATTCCTAACCTATTGCACTGCAACACAAACTCGTTGGTGCACGCTCGATTGCCCGGATTTTGGGCAGGGCCTCCGTCGATAGTCGGCGACGCCAAGACGCGGACGCGCCATGCCGGGCGGCCGGCAACGCCAGCCGAATCGCCGGGATGGCCGTCGAAGCGGCCGCCGGCGTCGCGAGCAACCGGCGACCCCTGGCAGCGGCGGCGGATCGGCCGAGGCGATGCGCGCTGGCTGTGTTATCGTCGCCGTTCGAAGAGGGCGCCGAAGCGGCGAACGGGGGGTCAGTTTTGAGCGACATCGTGCGCCAGCGGCTGCAGGCGCTTCTGCCGGGCCTGTTCGGTTACGCGCGCAGCCTCACCGGCAGCGACGAGGCGGCACGCGACCTGGTGCAGGAATGCGCGCTCCGCGCCCTCGCAACCAAGAGCCGGCCCGACGACGAGTCGGCCTTGAAGGCCTGGCTCTTCGCCATCGCGCGCAACGCGCTGATCGACAGCTACCGCCGCGACCAGCAGCGGCCAACCGGGCCGGCGGACGACGCCGTCGACGACGTCGTGGACTGGACGGAAGGCGATCGCTTCATCGATGCGATCACGGTGCGCCAGGGAATCGCCACGCTCTCTGTCGACCAGCGCGAAATCATCGCACTAGTCGACATCGCCGGCTTCACATATGCCGAGTCGGCAGAGCTGCTCGGCGTCCCGATCGGCACGGTGATGAGCCGGCTCTCGCGCGCGCGCCGCGCCCTGCTCGCCGCGATCCGCGAGGGCACCGTCCGGCCTTTCCTCAGCCGCAGGTGGAAGCGATGACGGCCGCCGACGAATCGTTCGACCACCGGCTTGACGCCTACATTGACGGCGAACTCGACGCCGTGGCGGCCGCCGAGGTGGCCGCGGCGGTGGCGCGCGACCGGGCGCTGGCGGCGCGCGTTGCCACGCTAGCGCGACTCAAGGCCGAGACCCGGCGCGCCTTCGCCGCGCCGGCGATGCCGCTGGCCGCAACCGTCCCTCGACGGCCCCGGCGGACCTTGCTCGCCGCCCTCGCCGCGGCAGCCGCGGTCGCCGCCGCGGTTCTGGTGTGGTCGGGCTGGCGGATCGAATCGGCCGGCTGGCTCGAACCCGCATTGGCGCAGCACGGCGCCTGGATTGCCGGACAGGCGGCGGGCGATCGGGTCGACCTGCATGCCAGCCGGCTGATGGTCGGGCTGCACGATCTCGGCAGCGGCGCGCAGATCGTCGATTTGTCCGCCGCCGACTTGCAGATCGCCAAGATCGAGTTCGTCACCGCCGGCGGCATGGCCCGCGCCGTCCATGTCGGCTATCTCGGCAGCCGCGGCTGCCGCGTCAGCCTGTGGATCGGGCGGGGCGGCGGGCCGGCGGCGCCGCTCCAAGCCCGGTTCGGCGGCACCAGCGCCGAGGCCTGGCAGGTCGACCGTTTGACTTATGTGCTGCTCGCCACCGGCATGGCGGCGGAGCGGTTCGAGCTCATCGCCCGCAGCGTCCGCGAAGCGACCGTTCGGCGCGCACCTTTCACCGCCGAGGCGCGACAAGCCCTGCGCGAGAGCCGGGACCACAGCCTGCCCTGCGCCTAGCGCCGGTTCCCGCCCCGTCGCTCCGATAGACTGGAATAATTCCGACAGTCGCTGCGTCTTGCTGTTGTCGGGCGTTCGACGACGGCCAGGAACCCGGTTGCGTCTGCCGCCCTTGGGGCCAACGAGAAAAGCACAAGGTGGAGGGACGCAATGCTTTCCAGACGGCAGATTCTGCTTACCGGCGCTGGCACCGTCGCGGCCGCGAGCGCGCTGTCGCGCGCGGGACTGGCGGCGGGCCTGCCGCTGACGCCGGGCGTTCCCGCCGGCGTCAAGGAGGCCGCGGTGCTCGAGGCGCTGCCCGGCAAGAAGCCGCTGATCAAGTTGAATTACCGCCCGCCGAACTATGAGACGCCGATCAACTATTTCAACGAGGTGCTGACGCCGAACGATGCCTTTTTCGTGCGCTACCACCTCTCGGAAATCCCCGAAGTCGACGTGCGCAGCTGGAAACTGAGGCTCGGGGGCGAGGCCGCCAACGGGAACCTGGAGCTGACCCTGGCCGAGCTCAAGGCGGGCTTTCCCCAGGCCGAGGTGGTCGCCGTCTGCCAGTGCTCGGGCAACCGGCGTGGCCTGTCCAAGCCGCATGTCCAGGGCGTCGAATGGGGCTACGGCGCGATGGGCAACGCGCGCTGGACGGGCGTGCGGCTCAAGGACGTGCTGAACCGGGTCGGCGTCAGGAAGGAGGCGATCGAGGTCGCCCTCGACGGCGCCGACGGCGCGCCCAACCCGAAGACGCCCGATTTCATCAAGAGCATCCCGATCTGGAAGGCGCTCGACGAGAACGCCCTGATCGCCTTCGAGATGAACGGCCAGCCGCTGCCGCACTGGAACGGCTATCCGGCGCGGCTGATCGTTCCCGGCTGGACCGGGACCTACTGGATCAAGCATCTGACTTCGATCCAGCTCGTGTCCAAGCCGCTCGGCGGCTTCTGGATGAATCCGGCCTACCGCCTGCCCAAGGGCAAGTTCGCGCTGGTCGACCGCTTCCTGACCCAGGAAACCGAGGCGAATACGCCGATCACCGAAATGGTGGTCAACTCGCTCATCACCAACCTGCGCGAGGGGGACAAGGTCAAGGCCGGACAAGCGGTTGCCGTCAAGGGCATCGCCTGGGACGGCGGCCACGGCATCGCCCAGGTCGAGGTTTCGGTCGACGGCGGGCGCAGCTGGCGCCCGGCGGCGCTGGGCCAGGACCTCGGCCGCTTCTCCTTCCGCCCCTGGACGGCGCATTTCACGCCGGCGAAGCCCGGCCGCTACGCGGTGATGGCCAAGGCGACCAACCGCAACGGGTCGAGCCAGACCTTCGAATACGTCTTCAACCCGGCCGGCTACCACCACAACGTGGTGCAGCGGGTCGAGATCGTTGCCGCCTGAGGGAGGAACGGCCATGCGAGCCCTGATGATCGCGGCGGCGCTGCTGGTTGCTCTGCCGGCGGCTGCGCAAGAGGACAAGATCGCCCTGAAGGCGGGCACCGGCAAGGATCTGGTCGAGAACAGTTGCGCGGCCTGCCACAGCCTCGACTACGTCCAGATGAATTCGCCCTTCCTCGACCGGCCGAAATGGGAGGCGACGGTGAAGAAGATGATCGGCGCGTTCGGCGCGAGCGTCGACGAGAAGGATGTCCCCGGCATCGTCGACTACCTGGCCAAGAACTACGGCGGCTGAAAGCCGTGCATCTGGCGCCGGGCCGTTGCCGACGGCCCGGCCGAGGCTCTTGGACTTGGGCGAGCGCGCTGGGCGGCCGCGGTGGCATGATTCGCGGCGCTCCTTGACCGCTGTCGCGACCCGCCTCGGCCATGCCAATATGTGATTTGCCCGCGCCGAGGCCACATTGCCGGCGCCGGGCCGTGGCATGGCAACGCCTTCGTTCGACAGCTCGATTCGGCACCCGGCTGTCGCCGGGCTGTTCTACCCGGCCGACCCCGCCGCGCTGACCGAAGCCGTCGCCGGCCTGCTTGCCGCCGGGCCGGCGCGCGACCTGCCCGCCCCCAAGGCCGTCGTCGCGCCCCATGCCGGCTATATCTATTCGGGGCCGGTCGCCGCCGCCGCCTACCGCCGGCTCGGCGCCGCGCGCGGACGCATCCGGCGGGTCGTGCTGCTCGGCCCTTCGCACCGCCTGCCCTTCCGCGGCTTGGCCCTGCCGGCGGCGAGGATCTTCCGTACGCCGCTCGGCGACATCCCGGTCGATGCCGCAGCGATCGCGGCGATCGCCGGTTTGCCCGGTATCGCCCGGCTGGATGCCGCGCACGACAACGAGCACAGCCTGGAAGTCCATCTGCCCTTCCTGCAGGCGACGCTGGGATCGTTCAGCCTGGTGCCGCTGGTGGTCGGCGACAGCGATGCGGGAACGGTCGCCACTGTGCTGGACGCGCTCTGGGGCGGGCCGGAGACGCTGATCGTCGTCTCCACCGACCTCAGCCATTACCACGATCACGGCACGGCGCGACGCCGCGACGCCGCGACGGCCCGCGCGATCGAGCGCTTCGCCCCCGCTGCCTTGGGCTACGAGGATGCCTGCGGCCGCCGGCCGCTCGGCGGCCTGCTCGCGGCGGCGGCGGCACGAGGCCTTGCCTGCCTCCGGCTCGATCTGCGCAATTCCGGCGATACCGCCGGGCCGCGCCATCGCGTCGTCGGCTACGGTGCCTGGCAGTTCTCCGGCCCCGGCGAGCGGCATCTTTCGGCCGATCTTCACCGCGAGCTGCTCGCGCTCGCCGCGCGGGCGATAGAGGATGGAATCGCCGCCGGCCGCCCCGACGAGAATGGCGAGCGCCTGCCGCCGGAACTGCAGACGCAGCGGGCCAGTTTCGTCACGCTGACGCGCGGCGATGCTTTGCGCGGCTGCATCGGCTCGCTCGAAGCGAAACGCGGGCTTGGTCCCGACGTCGCCGCCAACGCCTGGGCGGCGGCCTTCCGCGACCCGCGCTTCCGGCCGCTCGGCGCCGCCGAGCGCGAAGGGCTGGTCATCGGCGTCTCGGTGCTGTCGCCCCCACGTCCCTTGCCGGCGGCGAGCGAGAGCGATCTGCTTGCGGCGATCGAGCCCGGACGGGACGGCCTGCTGCTGCACGCGGGCGAGCGGCGCGCGACCTTCCTGCCGCAGGTCTGGCGCGAGCTCTCGGACCCGCGCGCCTTCGTCGCCGCCCTCAAGCACAAGGCCGGAATCGCGCCCGAAGCCTGGCCGGCCGGCATCGCCTTTTGGCGCTATCGCGCGGAAAGCTTCTCGGCGCCGTTCGGCGATCTTCGCTAGGTCGACGCGCCGGCGTGGACGCGCTCGCGCGCGATCAGCTCCTTCTTGCGCTTGAGCCCCCAGCGATAGCCGCCGAGGCCGCCGTCGCCGCGCAGCACCCGGTGGCAGGGCACCAGGATCGACACCGGATTGGTGGCGCAGGCATGGCCGACGGCGCGCACCGCCTTGGGCGCGCCGATGGCGCGGGCGATGTCGCCGTAGCTGCGCGTCTCGCCGAGCGGGATGGCGCGCAGGGCCTGCCAGACCCGCCACTGGAAGGCGGTCGCGCGCACGTCGAGTGGCAGGTCGATATGCGGCAGCCGGCCCTCGAGATGGCGAACGATGGCATCGACCCAGGGCCGCAACGCGTCGTCATCGCGGCGGATCGTTGCGGCAGGGAATTCGCGTTTGAGCTCGGTCATCAAGCGCGCGCCGTCGTCGCCGAGATAGACCGCGGCGACGCCCCTGGCCGTCGCCGCTATCAGAAGCTGGCCGAGCGGACTTGGCGCGACGGCCACCGCCAGCTTGGCGCCGGCGCCGCCGCGCGCATAGGTCGCCGGCGTCATGCCGAGCTGGGCGCCGGCACGCTCGTAGACCCGGCTGGCCGAGCCGTAGCCGGCGTCGTAAACCGCATCGGCCACGCCGTTGCCGGCCTTGAGGCCGCGCTTGAGGCGGGCCAGCCGCAACGCGTCCGCATAGGCCTTGGGGCTGATGCCGATCAGGCGCGTGAAGACGCGCTGCAGGTGGTGCGGGCTCAAGTGCGCGGCCGCAGCCAAGGCGGCAAGCGTCGGCACGCCCTCGTCGCCACTGGCGAGATTGCGCTCGATGGCGACGCAGGCCCGTCGCACCGCCGCCAGTTGCGGATCGGCCGGCGCCGCCTCGTCGGGCCGGCAGCGCCGGCAGGGCCGGAAGCCGCTGCGGCGCGCCGCCTCGGGCAGGTCGAAGAAGCGGATATTTGCCGGCTTGGGCCGGCGGCTGGCGCAGGACGGCCGGCAATAGACGCCGGTCGAGGTCACGGCATAGACGAAGGCGCCGTCGGCATGGGCGTCGCGCGCCATCACGGCGGCCAGACGGTTCGGTTGAGCGGTTGCGATCATGGCCGCAGGCTAGCCCCGCGGCGCGCCGCTCTCTATCCGAATCTTGCCCGCGAAGCGGCCGCTCAAGCGCCGAGGCCCCATGCCGCCGGCACCTCGACCGGATAGTCGAGCAGCATCTGGGCGAAGGCCTTGCCCTGCGGGTCGTTGCGCAGCGAGGCGACGCCGCCGCCGCCAAGGGCGTTGTGCAGCAGGAAGTTCAGCCCGTGGATGCCAGGCAGGTCGAAGCGTTCGACGCGCCCCTTCAGCACGTGGACCATGTGGGCGGCGACGGCATCGGCGGTAAGTTGGCCGCGTATCGCCGGCAAATATTCGGGCCGGCGGGCGATGACGCCGATGTTGCTGTCGTCGCCCTTGTCGCCCGAGCGGGCCCAGGCCAGGCGGATCAGCGGCACCCGCACGCGCGGGCCCGCAGGCAGGGCGGTCTCCGCCGGTGCGGCGGCGGCCGGCGCACCGGGCGCGAAGCCGCCGGAAGTCGGCACCGCCACGGCCAGCTCGCGCTCCGCCAGGGCAACGCGGACCGGCACCGCCTCCTTCGGCACCAAGCACGAATGGAGCCGCACGATCGGCTGCGGCTTGGGCCGGCCGCCGAAGAAGCCGGTGGTGCCCGGCGAGAACGAGGTGCCGGCCGGCGCGATCTCGCGGGCGAAGATCTCGAGCGCCGTCCGCTCGACATGGCTGACGGCGAGCTTCAGCACCACCTCGCGCGTCGCCTTCGCCTCGGCCCGTGCGTGGGGGCCGTAGCTCGCCTCGGCGCCGAGCGCCTCGACCGAAGTTTCGCGCCAGTCGCCGAGGTTGAGCGTGGCGAGGATGCGCCGGGTGCGTCGCAGGATGGCCTCGGCCGTGCGCTCCGCCTTGGCCGCGGCCTCGATGCCGCCGATGGTCAGATGCGCAACCGCGCGCCAGCCATCGAGATAGGTCGCGCTGACCTTGTAGTCGGCGGTCGGCGGCCGGCCGCGCGCCCCGGCGACGCGCACGCGGTTCTCGCCCACCTCCTCGACGGTCACGGCGGTGAAATCGCAGGCGACGTCGGGCAGCAGGTAGGCGGCCGGATCGCCGATCTCGTAGACCAGCTGCTCGGCCACGGTGCCGCGCGACACCAGCCCGCCGGTGCCCGGCGGCTTGGCGACGACGAAGCTGCCGTCGGCCGACACCTCGGCGATCGGGTAGCCGATGTTGTCCCAGTCGGGCACCTCGCGCCAATCGGTGAACAGGCCGCCCGTCGCCTGCGCGCCGCATTCGACGATGTGGCCGACCAGGCTGCCGGCGGCGAGGCGGTCGTAGTCGTCGAGCGCCCAGCCGAACTCGTGCAGCAGCGGCCCCAGCGCCAGCGCGCTGTCGACGCAACGGCCGGTGACGACGATGTCGGCGCCGGCGCCGAGCGCGTCGGCGATCGGCTTGCCCCCGAGATAGGCGTTGGCCGACATGAAGCGCGCCGGCATCT
>CAYTWJ010000044.1:0-13998 GCA_964442055.1 uncultured Rhodospirillaceae bacterium
CCGCGGCCGGCACCAACGAGGTCTCCTCCAACATCGGCGGCGTCACCCAGGCGGCCACCGAGACCGGCACGGCCTCGAGCCAGGTGCTCGAGGCGGCCCGCGAGCTCGCCCGCCAGGGCGAAACCCTCAAGAACGAAATCGAGGCCTTCCTCAAGTCCGCCTGACGCGCGAAGCCGCGCCGCGGCAACAGCGAAACGGGCCGTCGGCGAAAGCCGGCGGCCCGCTTCTTCTTGGCGCCTTGCCGCGCGCAACCCCGCCGCGTAGGCTCGCGGCGATGTCCGAGACTCTGCTGGCCGCCGCGGCGGCGGCCGCGAGCGATGCGCCGGACGCCGCGGCGCTGGCCCGTGGCGCGGCGCGGCTGCTCGCCGACATGGGCTTCAGCGCCGTGGCCGAAGCCGTGCTCGGCAACGGCCGTCGCGCCGACCTGCTCGGTCTCGACCGCGGCGGCCGCATCGCCATCGTCGAGATCAAGACCTCGGTCGCCGATTTCCGCGCCGACCGCAAATGGCTCGATTACCTGGCGTTCTGCGATCTCTTCTATTTCGCCGTGCCGGAGGCCTTTCCGCGCGATCTCGTACCGGCGACGACCGGGCTGATCGTCGCCGACCGCTTCGGCGGCGCCGTGCTGCGCATGGCGGAAGAACGCGCGCTGCCGCCGGCCCGGCGGCGCAGCCTGACGCTGGCGGTGGCGCGCCAGGCGGCCGAGCGCCTGCGCCGGCTCAGCGATCCGGCGGCGTGACCGCCCACCCGTTCAGCGGTAGGGATCTTCGGCGGCGAGGAAGCCGCGCACGTAGTCGGCCACGCCGTCCTCGAGCTCGGTGAACGGCTTGGCAAAGCCGGCGGCGCGCAGCCGCTGCATCCGCGCCTCGGTGAAATACTGGTACTTGGCGCGCACGGCGGGCGGGGTGTCGATGAACTCGACATTGAGGTCGCGGCCCAGCGCGGCGAAGAGCGCGGCGGCGAGGTCGAGGAAGCTGCGCGCCTTGCCGGTGCCGAGGTTGAACAGGCCGCTGACCGCCGGGTTGTCGAGCAGCCACAGCATCGCCTCGACGCAGTCGCGCACATAGACGAAGTCGCGCTTCTGGCCGCCGTCGGCGTAGTCGTTGCGGTGCGAGCGGAACAGCCGGATCGGCTGGCCGGCGCGCGCGCGGGCGTAGTTCTGCGCGAGCACGCTTTGCATCGGCCCCTTGTGGTACTCGTTGGGGCCGTACACGTTGAAGAACTTGAGGCCGGCCCATTGCGGCGGCGCCGGCCGGTGTTCGGCGACCAGCCGCGCGACGCGGCGGTCGAACAGGTGCTTGCTCCAGCCGTAGGCGTTGAGCGGCGCGAGCCGCGCCAGCGCCTCGGGCCGCCCGTCGTCGTCGAAGCCCGCCGACCCGTCGCCGTAGGTCGCCGCCGACGAGGCGTAGACCAGGCGCACGCCGTTTTCGGCGCACCAGTCCCACAGCGCGAGCGAGAGGCGGAAATTGGTCTCGGCGATCAGGTCGGCGTCGGTCTCGGTGGTCGAGCTGATCGCGCCCAGGTGGACCACCGCGTCGAGATGGCCGCGATGGCGCGCCAGCCAGTCGCGCCAATGCTCGGGAGCGACCAGATCGGCAAGCTCGTGGCGGCGCAGATTGCGCCATTTGTCGTCGCTGCCCAGGCGATCGCAGACCGCGACCTCGTCGCCGCGCTCGGCCAGCGCCGCGACCAGGTTCGAGCCGATGAAGCCGGCACCGCCGGTGACCAGGATCATGCGCGCCCGCCGCGGCCGGCCCGCGCGATGGTGCCGGTCGTGCTCTGCCCGGGCACCAGCTCGGCCAGCAGCACGCGCCCGCCGTAGGACTGCACGATGTCGGCGCCCACCACCTGGTCGAGGCGGTAGTCCGCGCCCTTGACCAGCACGTCGGGGCGGATGGCGCGAATGAGCTCGACCGGGGTGTCGTGATCGAACAGGACGACGAGGTCGACCGCCCCCAGCGAGGCCAGCACGATGGCGCGCGCGGTCTCGCCCTGCACCGGCCGCTCCGGCCCCTTGATCCGGCGCACCGAGGCGTCGCTGTTGAGGCCGACGACCAGCCGGTCGCACGCCGCCCGCGCCTGCTGCAGGAGCGAGACATGGCCGGGATGGATCAGGTCGAAGCAGCCGTTGGTGAAGCCGATGCGCTCGCCGCGGGCGCGCCAGAGCGCGATCCGCTCCAGCGCCGTCTCCAGCGCCACCACCTTGGCCTCGCTCGACATCACCGCCTGGGCGTGCAGCGCGCCGACCAGATCGGCCGGGTGGACGACGGCGGTGCCGAGCTTGCCGACGACGATGCCGCCGGCGAG
The DNA here is from genome assembly GCA_964442055.1 of uncultured Rhodospirillaceae bacterium. Lineage (GTDB taxonomy): Bacteria > Pseudomonadota > Alphaproteobacteria > Ferrovibrionales > Ferrovibrionaceae > CAYTWJ01. The sequence goes on from CAYTWJ010000044.1 coordinate 2,308, forward strand.
GTTGGCGAGCGCGGCCGCCTCGGCCGGGCTGGCGCCGGCGGCCAGGGCGACGCCCAGCGTCGCCACCACCGTATCGCCGGCGCCCGAGACGTCGAAGACCTCGCGCGCCTCGGCGGCGAGATGCAGCGGCGCGCCCCGCCCCTGGACCAGCGTCATGCCGCGATCGCCGCGCGTCACCAGCACCGCGGCGACGCCGCAGCTCTCGATCACCCGGCGCGCGGCGGCGGCGACATCGTCGTCGCCGTCGACGGTCAGGCGGGTCGCCGCGGCGATCTCGTGGCGGTTGGGCGTCAGCAGGCTGACGCCGCGATAGCGCGCGAAGTCGAGGCTCTTCGGGTCGGCGATCACCGGCTTGCCGGCGGCCTGGGCGCGGCCGATCGCATCGGCCAGCAGCCGGTCGCCGAGCACGCCCTTGGCATAGTCGGAGAGGACCACGACGTCGGCCTCGGCGAGGGCGCGCGCGAAGGCCTCGCCGAGCGCGGCCCGCGTGGCCGCGGCCGGTGCGGCGGCGGTTTCGCGGTCGGTGCGCAGCAATTGCTGGCGTCCGGCGACGAAGCGGGTCTTTTCGGTGGTCGGACGGCCCGGCTCGACCACCAGGCGGGCATCGATGCGCGGCTCGGCCGCGAAAAGGGCGCCGAGCGCGGCCCCGCCGGAATCGCCGCCGGCCAGCCCGACCAGGATCGCGCGCCCGCCGAGCGCCGCGATGTTGCGCGCCACGTTGCCGGCGCCGCCGGGCATGATGCGCTCGTCCTCGACGCGCAGAACCGGAATCGGCGCCTCCGGCGACATGCGCTCGACCGTGCCGTAGACATAGCGGTCGAGGATCACGTCGCCGAGCACGAGGACGCGGGCACGGGAAAAGGCCTCGATGCGCGCGGTCTGGCTGGCGGGGTCGGTCATGCGTCGGCAGGCCTCGTGGCAAGCGCCTTACACCAAAGCGGCGACGAATGCCAGCGCCGCGCCGCCAGCTCCGTCAGGTCTGCAGCAGCCATCGCGCCGTGCCCTCCAGGCCGAGGCAGGTCAGCCGGCCGGTGAAACAGGCGCCGGTGTCGATGCCGATGCGGTTGCGGCGCATTTCCGGCGCCTGCGAGATGGTGTGGCCGTGGACCACGACCCTGCCGTGGTCGGCCCGCGACTGGAGGAACTCGTCGCGGATCCAGAGCAGGTCGTCGCGCCGTTGCGCCTCGAGCGGCAGGCCGGGACGGATGCCGGCATGGACGAACAGGTAGTCGCCCTCGACATGGGCAAGGCGCAGCCGCGCCAGAAAGTCGCGGTGCGGCCGAGGCAGCCGGGCGCGCAGCTCGGCCTGCAGGCGGCGGAGCGTGGGATCGTCCCAGATGCCGCCGGCCGCGGCGATGCCGTAGGATTCGAGCGTCTCGACGCCGCCGTAGAAGAGCCAGGCCGGCCCGACCGAGATGTCGTCGAGGAAGCGCAACAGCGAATCCTCGTGATTGCCGAGAAGGTAGACCGCCTCGAGCTCCGGCAGCGGGCGGCCGAGCAAGAGCTCGATCACCTCGGCGCTGGCCGGCCCGCGGTCGACCAGGTCGCCGAGATAGACGGTCGCCCCCTCGGCCGGCGGTCGCGCCGCGTGGTCGGCGTCGATCAGGCGGTGCATTTCGGCCAGCAAGTCGACCCGGCCGTGCACGTCGCCGATGGCGTAGATCCGCCGCCCCGGCGGCACAGCCGGCGATCCTGCCCTGATTCCCTGGTCCGGTTCCGCTTGCATGCCCGTTTGTCCGGCCGGCCGCCCTGGCCACCCTTACCCCGGCTTAACCATGTCGTAAGGCTTGTAATCTACAAATTTAGCAGTGTTGGACGCGCGTTAACCAGACCGGCGGCCACGGAGACATGCGCACAGCGGCAGTCAAGCAGGACTTGGCGGCGGGTCAGGAGGCGGTGCTGCACGACTACGCGCAGCGCCTCGTGCGCCACGCCCAGGGGCGGCGCGCGGTGCACGTCCATCTCTCGCGCTTGCAACCCTACAACCGGCGCGACCACCATCTGCGCATCGCCGCCAGCGCCTTCGACAACCTGCTCAAGCGCTTCGACGGCCAGTTCTTCCGCCTCGGCAACGGCGATCTCGTCTGCGTCGTTCGCGGCGCCACGGTGGCCGAGATCGACGACGTCGTGCTCAAGCTGCGCTTCCTGTTCAGCGACGATCCGCTCACCCACGACGACGACACGCCGGGCGGGCCGGGCTTTTGCAGCTGGTACGACCTCGCGCGCGACTATGCCGATTTCCGCGCCATGGCCGAGCACATGGTCCGGCTGGCCGAGATTCGCGCCCGCGAGCAGATGGAGGCGATCGAGCGCGGCGACAGCGCCGAGGACGCCGAGGCGAATCTCGCGCCGCTCGACCCGGCCCGCCTCGCGCGTCTCGAACAGGCGGTGGCGAACATGGACCTGCGGCCGCTGATCCGCCGCCAGCCGATCTGCGCCATTCTGCCGAACATGCCGCCGAAGGTGGTCCTGAACGAGCTCTACGTGTCGATCGGCGATCTGCGGCGCAAGGTGATGCCCGACGTCGATCTCGCGGCCGACCGCTGGCTGTTCCAGCGCTTCAGCCAGACGCTCGACCTCAACCTGCTCGGCCTGCTGCCGACCCTTGAACAGGGTGTCGTCACGGCGGCCAGCATCAACATCAACGTCTCGACGCTGCTCTCGACGCAGTTCCTGGCCTTCGACGCCAAGTTCCGCGCGCTGACCCACAAGACGGTGGTGTTCGAGCTGCAGCCCGTCGACGTGTTCGGCGACATCAGCTCGTTCGTTTTCGCCCGCGATTTCGTCCGCGAGCGCGGCTATCGCGTCTGCCTCGACGGCCTCAACCACCTGACCTTTCCGCTGCTGCAGCGCGGGCAGCTCGGCTGCGACCTGGAAAAGATCGTCTGGGCGATGGACATGGAGCACGACGCCTCGGCCGAGCGCCGCGAACGGCTGCGCCAGGCGATGGCCGAGGCCGGGCCGAGCCGGGTCATCCTGTGCCGCTGCGACTCGCCGCGCGCGATCGCCTTCGGCCACCAGCTCGGCATCACCCTCTTCCAGGGGCGCCACGTCGATCGGCTGATGACCGGGGCCGCCGCGCCGGGCAAAGGGACCGGGCTGTGAAGCGCCCCCCGCCGACGCGACGGGCCGCGCCGGGCGGCGCGCTTGCCTTTTGCCGTCCGGCACGGCAGCATGGCGGCCGGCAACTGGGGCCAAGGAAAACCCATCATTGTCGACAGTTGCGGCAAGTATTACCGATCGGCGGCGGAGCAAAGGCGCCGTCCGCGCCAGAGAATCCCGAGTGACAAGAGCCAGCTGGTCTTGCCGATCGTTTCAACGAGAAGTTTGACGGGGCACCCCTGATGTCTTCGCAGAAAGTCGAGATGGCCCCGGCGGCCCGGCGAACCGCCGAGGCGACGGGAGCGCCGGCGGCCCCGCCCCTCAAGAGCGAGGACGTCGTCGCGGCGTCCAACGACTGGCAGGTGCTGCCTTCGAGCGTCGACTTCGACGATCCGCTGCTGACGGCGCTGTCGATCCTTTCCGCCACGCTGCAGCGACCGATCTCGACCCAGGCCCTCAAGGCCGGCCTGCCGCACGGGGCCAACCGCTTCACGCCGGAACTCTGCCTGCGTGCCGCCGAGCGGGCCGGGCTCAGGGCCCGCGTCGTCCGCCGGCCGAAGATCGACCAGGTCCTGCCGGTGATGCTGCCCTGCATCCTGCTGCTCAAGGGCGGCAATGCCTGCGTCCTGCTGCGGCTCGAGGGCGGCAACGCCGAGATCGCGGTGCCCGAGGCCGGCGGCGGCGCCAAGACCCTGCCGGTCGCCGAGCTGCAGTCGCAGTATTCGGGCTACGCCGTCTTCGCCAAGCCCGAATTCAGCTTCGACGCGCGCGCCGCCGACATCCGGCTGGCCGACCGCCGGCCCTGGTTCTGGGGCACGCTGGTGCGCTTCTGGCCGATCTACAATCACGTCTTGCTGGCTTCGATCGTGATCAACTGCTTCGCCCTGGCCAGCCCGCTCTTCATCATGAACGTCTACGACCGCGTCGTGCCCAACGCGGCGATCGAGACGCTGTGGGTGCTGGCCGCCGGCGTCGCCACGGTGTTCCTTTTCGAATTCATGATCCGCAACCTGCGCAACTATTTCGTCGACGTCGCCGGCAAGAACGCCGACGTGATCATCGCCAACGACCTGATGCGGCAGGTGATGGCGATGCGCTTCGACCTCAAGCCGCAATCGACCGGGGCGCTGGCCAACAGCTTGCGCGAGTTCGAATCGCTGCGCGACTTCTTCACCTCGGGCACCCTGGTGGCGATCGTCGACCTGCCGTTCATCTTCCTGTTCATCGCCATCATGGCGGTGATCGCCGGCGAGCTGGCCACCATCCCGCTGGTCGCGGTGCCGATCGTCATCCTGGTCGGCTTCATCCTGCAGTTCCCGCTGATCCGGGTGGTCGAGAAGACCTACCGCGAGTCGGCGCAGAAGCACGCCGTGCTGGTCGAGGCGATCGACGGCCTCGAGACGATCAAGGCCGCCGGCGCCGAGGGCCGAATCCAGCGCAACTGGGAGCGTTTCGTCGGCTCGACCGCCGAGACCTCGCGCAAGGCCCGCATCATCACGACGCTGAGCACCACCTTCAGCCAGGTGGCGATCCAGCTGGTGACCGTCGCGGTCGTCGTCTACGGCGTCTACATGATCGCCGACGGCCGGCTGACCACCGGCGCGCTGGTCGCCTGCACCATCCTGGTCGGACGGGCGCTGGCGCCGCTCGGCGCGATCGCGGCGATGCTGACCCGCTTCCAGCAGTCGCGCGTCGCGCTCAAGGCGCTCGACCTGCTGATGAAGACGCCGGTCGAGCGCCCCGCCGAGCGCGCCTTCTTGCACCGTCCGCGGCTGAGCGGCGAGGTCGAGTTCCGCAAAGTCACCTTCACGTATCCGCGCCAGGAGGGCAAGGCGCTCGACCAGCTTTCCTTCCGCATCAAGGCGGGCGAGAAGATCGGCATCATCGGCCGCATCGGCTCGGGCAAGAGCACGATCGGCCGCCTTCTGCTCGGCCTCTACGAACCGGGCGAGGGCGCGATCTATCTCGACGGCACCGACCTGCGCCAGATCGACCCGGCCGACCTGCGCCGCAACATCGCCTACGTGTCGCAGGACAACTATCTGTTCTACGGGACGGTGCGCGACAACATCGCTTTCGGCGCGCCGGATGTCGACGACCATGCGGTGGTGCGCGCCGCGACCATCGCCGGCGTGACCGATTTCGTGCGCACGCATCCGCAGGGCTTCGACATGCAGGTCGGCGAGCGCGGCATGGGCCTTTCCGGCGGCCAGCGCCAGGCGATCACCATCGCCCGCGCCCTGCTGCTCGACCCGCCGATCATCCTGCTCGACGAGCCGACCAGCTCGATGGACAACTCGTCCGAGGCCATGTTCAAGCGCCGCCTCGGCGAAGTGCTGCGCGACAAGACCCTGATTCTGATCACCCACCGCAGCTCCCTGCTGCCGCTGGTCGACCGCCTGATCATCGTCGACAACGGCAAGGTGGTGGCCGACGGCCCGCGCGAGGAGGTGCTCAACGCGCTGCGCCAGGGCCAGGTGCGGGCGGCGGCGGGCTGAGCGGCAGGGACGGAAACCGGAGGAACGCGCAGGACATGGCCAGGGGCTCGGCGGACAGCGACCTTCTCGACCTGATGCCCGACGTCGAGGCGGCGACGCGGCGCAGCGGCGGCCACTTCGCCTACGTGCTCAGCTTCACCGTGGTCGTTTTCCTCGCCGTCTTCGTCATCTGGGCGGATTGGGCGGTGCTCGACGAGGTGACGCGCGGCGACGGCCAGATCATTCCTTCGAGCCGAATCCAGGTGATTCAGAATCTCGAGGGCGGCATCCTCGCCGAGGTGCTGATCAACGAAGGCGCCATGGTCAATCGCGGCGACATCCTGGTGCGCATCGACAACGTGCTCGCCGAATCCACCTATCGCGACGCCCGCAACCAGTACCTCAACCACCTCGCGGCCATGGCCCGGCTGGAGGCGGAGCTCGAGGATCGCGCCCCGAAATGGCCCGCCGAGGTGCAGCAGCAGATGCCGGCGGCGGTCGGCGACCAGAAGACGCTCTACGATTCGCGCCAGCGCCAGCTCAACGCGACGCTCTCGGTGCTGAAGCTGCAGGTCGACCAGCGCCGCCAGGAGATCGGCGAGATGCAGAGTCGCAAGCGCCAGCTGGAGAACAACCTTCAGCTCGCCAAGCAGCAGCGCGATATCGCCAAGCCGCTGGCGGCCCAGGGCCTCTACCCGCAGGTCGATTTCCTGCGCCTCGAGCGCGAAGTGTCCTCGCTCGACGGCGACCTCAGCACGCTGCGCCTGTCGATTCCGCGGGCGGAGAACGCGCTGCGCGAGGCCGAGCAGCGCGTCGGCGAGCAGATCGCGACCTTCAAGACCCAAGCCTCCGACGAGCTGAACAAGCGCCGCGGCGACGCCCGCTCGCTGCTCGAGACGATCACCGCGAGCAAGGACCGCGTCACCCGCACCGAGGTGCGCTCGCCGGTGCGCGGCATCGTCAAGCAGATCCGCCAGAACACCATCGGCGGCGTGATCCGGCCGGGCGACGACATCCTCGAGATCGTGCCGCTCGACGACACCCTGCTGGTCGAGGCCCGCATCCGGCCCGCCGACATCGCCTTTCTCAGGCCGGGCCAGCCGGCGATGATCAAGATCACCGCCTACGACTTCTCGATCTACGGCGGCCTCAAGGCCAGCCTCGAGGAAATCAGCGCCGACACGATCAAGGACGAGAAGGGCGAGAGCTTCTACCGCATCCGGCTGCGCACCGAGAAGAATACGTTAATACATAATAAAGAGGCGCTTCCGATAATTCCCGGCATGACCGTCACGGTCGACATCCTGACCGGGAAGAAGACCGTGATGGACTATCTCCTGAAGCCGATCCTCAAGGCCAAGGAGAGAGCCCTACGGGAACGCTGACCCCCTGCTGCGCCGCGATAGCCCGCGCCCCTGACCGCGCCGCCGCCCGCAACCGGCGGCGCGCGCCGGCGATCCTTCTTTGCATCCTCGCCATGATCGCCGCCGGCGGCGGCACCGCGGCGGCCCAGGCGACGCTCGCCGACATCGCGGCGGCCGCCGGCGCCCGCCAGGCCGGGCAGGCCGGCCTGTTCGGCACCATGGAATTCCAGGCCGCCTCGCTGCGCGCGCTGCCGCAGTGGAACCGGGTTCTCGAAAAGATGCGGACGGAAAAAGGCCAGCTTCTGGCCTGCGCGCGCGAGCCGGGGCGCTGCTCCAACGCGACCCTGCGCTCGTTCCGCGACGGCGTGGCCCCGGCGGCCGGCCTCGGCCGGCGCCAGCAGGTCGAAACGGTCAACCGGTATTTCAACCGCTGGCCCTACAAGCTCGACCAGGAGATCTACGGCGTCAGCGAATACTGGGCGACGCCGAGCGAGTTCCTGTCCAAGTCGGGCGATTGCGAGGATTACGCGATCGTCAAGTTCTACGCCCTGCAGGCCCTCGGCTTCCGCAACGACGAGATGCGGGTGGTGGCGCTGTTCGACCGCATCCGCGGCATCGGCCATGCCGTGCTTGCGGTATACATCGACAACGACATCCTGATCCTGGACAATCTCTCGGATTTCGTCTTCTCCCACAGCCGTTATGGCCATTACGAACCGCAATATTCGGTCAACGAGACGGACCGGTGGGCCCATATCGGCCGGCCGGGCGGCAGCCCGGCGCCGGCGACGCGGCCCGAATCGCAGCCGGGGACGCAGGAGAGACTGAGCGATGGACGCCAAGGCGAGCGCTGAATCCCCCGATCTGCTGTCACTTGATGCCGATCTCGACAGCTACCGGCCGGAGACGCGACGAACCCTGCTGTGGGGCGGCCTGGCGCTGGCGCTGATCGTCGCCGCGGCGCTGGTCGGGCCCTGGCTGGCCATCAGCGCCAAGCAGGACGAGTTCGCCCGCGAGACCCGGTCGCGCGCCGCGATCCTCGCCGGCGGGCGCGCCGAGGTCATCGCGACCTGGCTCGGCGGCGTGCTGCGTCTCGCCGACCGCGTCGTGCAGGCCGACTTGTTCCGCCTCTTCGCCGCCGAGCTCGCCCCCGCCCCGGGCGGCGACGGCCTGCCGCCGCATCTGGTCGTCCAGGTGCCGTACATGAACCAGCTGCTGACCGAGTTCGCGCAGAACGCGGGCTTCGCGGCGGCGCAACTGGTCGGTCGCGACGGCCGAGCCTATGTCGGCAGCGCGCTGGCCGGACCGCTGACCTCCGAACAGCGCACCCTCGCCCTGCGGGCGCTGGCGGCCGGGCGCATGGTGGCGGGGCCGGTGCGCCCGACGGCGGGTGGCCTGCTCGCCTTCGATATCTACTTGCCGCTGTCGCCGCCGCAGGCGCCGCCGAACGCCGAGCCCGTCGGCGTGATCGCGCTGCGCGTCCCCTTGAGCGAGAAGGCGGCCGAGTTCCTGGCGCCCCCGCCGCTGGCGCTGCCCCACGAGGTCGTGCGCCTGCTGCAGCGGGCCGACGCCGGCTGGCAGGAAATCGCGCCGGCGCAGGCGCCGCCGCTGCAGCCGCGTGAGATCGCGCCGCTGCTCGACGCCGAGGGCGGCCTGCTCTTCGCCCAGCGCGCGACGCTGGGCGGCACGCGCGCGGTCTATTCGCTGGCGGCGCCGGTGCGCGAGCTCGGCTGGCTGGTGGTTCTCGAAAGCGACGCCGCGACGGCGCGTGCCGGCGTGCGCGCATACGCGGCGACGATGATCGGTCTCGCCGCGCTGGTCGTGATCGGCGTGGCCGCCGCCTTCGGCGCCTTCTGGTGGCGCCTGGTCGGCGAGCACAGCCGCGCCCTCGCCCACCAGTTCCAAAGCCTCGCCGCGCGCATCGACGCCCAGCGCCGGCTGCTCGATTCCGTCAACAACACCATCGTCGACCATATCGGGCTGAAGCGGCGCGACGGCAGCTATGCCTACGTCAACCCCGCCTTTGCGACCGCGGTCGGCCGCCCGGCGGAGCAGATCGTCGGCCAGGACGACGCCGCCATCTTCGGCCACGGCACCGCGCAACTGCTCAAGCGCTCCGACGACCAGGCGCTGGCCGGCAAGGCGGTGACGACCGAAGAGAAGATCTACCTGCAATCGCACCCGCACCATCTGCAGATATCCAAGGTGCCGCTGCCGGGAGCGGACGGTGCCGTCAGCGGCATCGTCTCGGTCACCCGCGACATCACCGAGCTGGTCGAGCAGCGCGAGCGGCGCGAACGCGCCGTACGCCAGACGGTCGCGGCGCTGGTGCGGGCGGTCGAATTGCGCGACCCCTATCTCGCCGGCCATTCGCGTCGCGTCGCCGGGCTGGCGGCGGCGGTGGCGCGCCAGCTCGGCGCCGACGCGGCTGAAATCGACACGGTCGAGATCGCGGCCAATCTGTCGCAGATCGGCAAGCTCGCGATCCGCCGCGACCTGCTGAACAAACCCGAGCGCCTGACCCCGGAAGAGATCAAGGAGATGCAGCAGCATGTCGAGCACGCGGCCAAGGTGCTGCGCGACATCGATTTCGGGCTGCCGGTGCTGGAAACGATCTATCAGATGCACGAGCGCCTCGACGGCACCGGTTATCCGCGCGGTCTCGAGGGCGAGCAGATCCGGATGACGGCGCGCATCCTCGCCTGCTGCGACGTGCTCTGCGCGCGCATCGAGCCGCGCGCCTATCGCGGGACGATTCCGCCGGCCGAGGCGCTGAAGGTGCTCGAGACCCACCCTGACCGCTACGACGCGCGGGTGGTGCGCGCCCTCGCCGAGGTCGTCGGCTCGCACGCCGGCGAGAAGCTGCTCGCCGGCGCTGCCGATTGAGCCCGGCAGAAGCTGCCGGGGCGGCAAGGCGGGAACGGTTCCGGGCCACGGCCAGACTATAAAAGCCATGTGATTCAACAGGTTGGGTGCGCGGTCGCCGGGCACGGAACTTGCTCGGACCGGTGCGGTTCCTGGCAGCCCGGAGAGACCCATGAAAATTTCATCGCTGCCGCCGGCGGCGCTCGCGCATCGACCGACGGCGATCGAGACAACGACCCCCGCCCCCGCCGAGAAGGGCGCGGCCAAAGGCGGCCGGCCGGCCGATGCGGCGGCCATGCCGAGCCCGAAGCCGACGTCGCTTTTGGCGCCCGAGACGCAGGCCGAGATCGTCGAGGCGGCCTCCGACACGGCGGAAACCGCGACCCCGTCGCACGGCAAGTCGGCGCAGTCGCCGGCGCATCGCGCGCGTGCGCTGCTGGCCGGCGCCTACAGCGATCTGGCCGGCCTTCCCTTCGGCAAGCTGGTTTCGGCCTTGGCGAAGGGTGGCAGCCTGGATGCCCTGCGAACAACCAGCGAGCCCGCCCCGGCCGAGGGCAGCGAGCCGGCTCCGACCGAGGGGGACGTCGCCGACACGACGGCCCCGACAGAGCCCGGCGAGTCCGCCGACGTCCCCGCCACCGATAGCTCATCGGAAGGCACCACGGATCCTGCCGCAAGCGACACGATCGCCGCGGAGACGCCGCCGGCGGTCGACCCGATGCCGGTCGAGGATCCGCTGGCTGAGCTGCTGGACGAGATGGACGAGGGCGGGAACGGCGAGCCCGTGCTTCCCGCCTGACGCTTGCCGAGTGCGTCGCGATCCAGGGGCGGCCGGAAGGCCGCCCCTTGCCTTTCGGCCGGCGGGTCAGGTGCGGAGGTTGGCGAAATAGTGCAGAAACGGCCCGTGCACACTCTTGAACCAGAACCAGGCGAAGGGATCGCGCACCGCCCAGACGATGATGCCGATCAGCCCGGCGGCGATGGCCAGGCCATAGGGGATCCCGGCGCCGTTGCTGAGCACGGTGGGCAGCCTGACCGCCCGCTCGCCGGGCAGGGCGAGCACGGCCTGCTCGAGCAGCTCGCGCAGCAGCCAGAAGAAGATGGCGACCGCGCCGCCGGAGAGCGCGACCAGAATCAGATACATGGGCAAAGCGTAAGGTCCGGCCCACAGCGCCGCGGCGGCGAGCAGCTTCACGTCGCCGCCGCCGAAGACGCCGAGGCGGAAGAGCAGCGCGCCGGCGACAAACATGCCGAGCCCGCTGGCGAGATGTCCGGCCCAGCCCGCCAGGCCGAAGGCCGGCACCAGCGGCGCGGCGACCAGGAACAGCCCGGCGAGACCCGCCGTCACCAGGTTGGGAATGCGCAAATACATCACGTCGTAGAGCGCGGCGACGAAAAGCAGGGCGAGGAAGACGCTTTGGATGACGGCGGCGCTGTTCATGATGCCTGGCCGGGGGCTGGCGGGAAGCGGAAGAGGGGACTCACTGCGGGGTGACGAGGAGCGGTCGCTCGCTCTTGCTGCCCGTATTCCTGAGCCGGGCCAGGTTCCGTGCCGCCAGCGCGTTGTAGCTCGGGCTCGCTTCCATGGCGCGGACGAAATAGCTTTCGGCGCTGGCGGTGTCGCCGCGCAGCATGGCGATGTAGCCGACATCGTTCAGCACTGCCGGCAGCTCCTTGTCGCCGGCGCCCGCGATCGCCTCGACATAGCGGCCCTGCCAGGCGAGCGCCAGGCGCTGGTTCTCGCGCGCCAGCGTGAAGCCGGGATCGAGCGCCAGCGCCTTGGCGAAGTGCTCGCTCGCCGCCGGATACTTCCTTTGCAGCATGAGGGCGAAGCCGAGGTTGTTCTCGATCAGCGCCGAGTGCGGATTGACGGCGAGCGCCTT